>USLC01000227.1 GCA_900555375.1 uncultured Eubacteriales bacterium | reverse complement strand
GATGCCGTGTGTTTCGGCGGAATGGAGAATTGCGATATGGATAAGCAGGCTAAAGAAGCCAAAGAAATGGTTAAAAATTTGCCGTTTAAGGATAAAGTTAAACATTTTTGGTACTATTATAAAATTCATACAATAGCGGCTGCTTTTATTCTTTTGCTGGTCGGCATTACGATTTATCAGTCTGTAACGCAGGAAAAATATGATTTGGAAATCAGCTATTACGGCAATGAGCTGATTTCGGAGGATCAGGAGAAAGAGATTGAAGAAAATCTTGCTCAGTATGTGGAAGATGTTGACGGAGACGGACAGAAAAAGGTTCATTTGATTGTAAATTCAATTCTTGATGAGGGCGAATATGCTATGTACGCCAACACAAAATTTACGGCGGAGGTTTCTGCCGCGGCATATTCGGCTTATATTCTTGACGAATCAAAATACAAGCTGATTACCGATGACGGAACGGACGGCGATAGCGGCGAAGACGATATGATTTCTGCGTTTGATATGCGCGAAAGCGAGAAGTGCAAAGAAATATTTAAGCTTGGTGATAATCCGATGTATTTTTGTATGATTAAGCCGCGAAACCCCGAGAAGGCAAAGAAGACAGAGCTGGATTCGTATAACAATGCGGTTCTTCTTGGCAAAGCGCTGAAAGGTGAATAACATAAGGAGCTGCCGCGGCAGCTCCTTATGTTATGTGTTTTTTAATATTTATTCCGATGGAAGAGAGCTTGTATTCAAAGTTTTCATACCCGCGTTCAATATGCTCAATGCCGTCGATTTCTGTTTCTCCCTGTGCGCCGAGGGCGGCAATAACAAGCGCTGCGCCCGCGCGCAGGTCGGTTGCGCGGACTTTTGCGCCGCTTAGCCGCTTTGTGCCGTCAACAATTGCCGTTCTGCCGTCAATTTTTATATTTGCTCCCATTCGCAAAAGCTCCGGAACCTGCATAAAGCGGTTCTCAAATATTGTTTCGATAACCACTCCCGTTCCGTCAGCCACACTCATAAGCGACATAAACTGAGCCTGCATATCTGTCGGAAACCCCGGATAGGGAAGCGTTTTTATGTCTACCGCTTTGAATTTTTCGCAGGGTATCACTTCAATGCTTGACTTGCCTTCTTTGATTTCAAAGCCCATTTCGTTAAGCTTTGCGCTTACGGGCCGTAAATGGTCGGCGATAACATTGTCGATTTTCAGATGATTTTTGCATATGGCGGCGATTGCCATAAAGGTTCCTGCTTCTATTCTGTCGGGAATTACGGTATGCTCGGCAGGGTTTAAAACCTTTTTTCCGTTTATTTTTATCGTATCTGTTCCCGCACCGCTTATTTTTGCTCCCATCTTTTTCAGATAGTCGGCAAGGTCGGTGATTTCGGGTTCTGTCGCCGCGTTTTCTATTATACTTTCGCCATTGATGAGAGAAGCGGCAATCATTAAGTTTTCCGTTGCGCCCACACTCGGAAAGTCGAGGTATATTTTTGTCGGACAAAGCTTGTCGCATTTAAGCTCTACATAGCCGTGCCCCTGTTTTATTTTTGCCCCCATAGACGCAAAGCCCTTTAGGTGCAGGTCAATGGGTCGGGCGCCTATCTGACAGCCGCCCGGCAAAGGAATTTTAACTTTTTTATAGCGCGCAAGCATAGGCCCTATAATTAAAAACGAAGCCCGAAGCTTGCCTGCAAGCTCCAGCGGCAAGGTTTTATGCGCGCTTTCTCCGGGGGTGATATAGAGGGTGTCTGACTCTCTGTGTATATTTTCCGCCCCGGAATACTTTAACAGACCGCACATATTCCGAGTATCCGACAAATCGGGAACATTGTGAATAACAGATGTGCCCCCCGACAAAAGGGAGGCGGCTATTATAGGCAGAGCCGCATTTTTTGAGCCGCTGATTTTAACGCTTCCGCTTATACCGCTGCTCGGAGAAATTGTATAGAAAGACATATATTTTTACCCCCGTCAATTTGTTATAGTATTTGCAAATACAGCAATTTTATGTATAGCGGTTAA
>USLC01000226.1 GCA_900555375.1 uncultured Eubacteriales bacterium | reverse complement strand
GACCGTCTGCGCGAGGGCGACTGCCTTGTTATGAACAATACGAGAGTTATTCCGGCAAGGCTTTACGGAACAAAAGAGGGCAGCGGCGGAAAAATAGAATTTCTGCTTTTAAAACGTCTCGAACTTGATAAGTGGGAGGTAATTCTGCGCCCCGGCAAAAAAGCGAAGCCGGGAAGTCGGTTTGAGTTCGGCGGCGGACTTTTGCGAGCGGAGGTTCTTGAGATAATCGAGGACGGAAACAGAATCGTCAGATTTGAATATGACGGCGTATGGGAAGAGCTTCTTGACAAACTCGGCGAGATGCCTCTTCCGCCTTATATAAAAGAAAAGCTGACTGACAGAGAGCGCTATCAGACGGTGTATTCTAAGATAGAGGGGTCGGCGGCGGCTCCTACCGCGGGACTTCACTTTACCAAAGAGCTGCTTGAAAAAATCAAGGCAAAGGGTGTAGAGCTTGCGTATCTTACCCTTCACGTGGGACTGGGGACATTCAGACCCGTCTCTGTCGAAAATGTTGAGGACCATTTAATGCATACCGAGTATTATCAAATCTCAGCCGAAACGGCGGAGAAGATAAACCGTGCAAGAAAGAGGGGCGGAAGGATAATTGCCGTAGGAACGACATCGGTCAGAACGCTTGAAACGGTGGCTGATGATGACGGAAGCCTTCGCGCCGCATCGGGCGAGACAAGCATATTTATCTATCCGGGGTATAAGTTTAAAGCGGTAGACTGCCTTATCACAAACTTTCATCTGCCCGAATCGACGCTTATGATGCTTGTGTCGGCGTTTTCGACAAAGGATATAATTTTTAACGCTTACAAGACCGCCGTAGCCGAAAAATACAGATTTTTCAGCTTTGGCGACGCGATGTATATAGAAGGAGAAGCAAAGAAGAATGTTTAAACTGATAAAAAAGGAAGGCAGCGCAAGGCGCGGCGAATTTAAAACCGTTCATGGTACGATTCAGACGCCGGTTTTTATGAACGTAGGAACGGCGGCGGCAATCAAGGGGGCAATTTCGGCGCCCGAGCTTAAAGAAATAGGGTGTCAGGTAGAGCTTTCAAACACGTATCACCTTCATCTGCGGCCCGGCGATGACGTGGTGCACGATATGGGCGGACTGCATAAGTTTATGAATTGGGACAGACCGATTCTGACGGACAGCGGAGGCTTTCAGGTGTTCTCCCTCGCAAAGCTCAGAAATATTAAAGAAGAGGGCGTGTACTTTTCCTCTCACATTGACGGGAGGAAAATTTTTATGGGTCCCGAGGAGAGTATGAGGATTCAGTCAAACCTTGCGTCAACCATTGCTATGGCGTTTGATGAGTGTATAGAAAACCCCTGTGAGAGAGAGTACGCAAAGCATTCGTCTCAGCGGACGGTTCGCTGGCTTGAACGCTGTATAGCCGAGATGAAAAAGCTTAACGGGTCTGAAAGAACAATAAATAAAAATCAGCTTCTGTTCGGGATCAATCAGGGTGGAACATATGAGGATTTGCGTATCGAGAATATGAAGCAGATAGCTGACTTAAATACAGACGGTTATGCGATAGGCGGTCTTGCCGTCGGCGAAAGCACCGATGAGATGTATCATATCATAGAATCGGTAGAGCCGTATATGCCGGCAGACAAGCCCAGATATCTGATGGGTGTGGGCACTCCCGTTAATATCTTAGAGGCGGTAGACAGAGGAGTTGACTTTTTTGACTGCGTTATGCCCAGCAGAAACGCAAGGCACGGAACCATCTTTACCTCTGAAGGGGTTTTGAATATCTTAAATGCCAAGTACGAGCGCGACGAAAGACCGCTTGACGGGCATTGCGGCTGCCCGACCTGCCGAAGCTTCTCGCGCGCATATATAAGACATCTGTTTAAGGCAAAAGAGATGCTTGCTATGCGTTTGTCGGTTATACACAATCTGTACTTTTATAATAATATGCTTGCTGAAATCAGAGAGGCTCTCGACAACGGAACTTTTTCCGACTACAAGCGTGCAAATGTAGAAAAATTGAACAGAAGATTATAATTTAAATA
>USLC01000225.1 GCA_900555375.1 uncultured Eubacteriales bacterium | reverse complement strand
AATTTGTCAAATCATAAAAATTATTTTTAAAAAATTTATATAAAATACTTGAAAATATTTTCACTATATGCTATAATGCATATAAATCAAACAAGCAAAATATGAAAATAATTTTCAGGAGGTGCTTTGATGTTAGACTATAAAGTAAAAATCGGATTGGTTCCGGATATCAGGAATCTGGGCGATTTTGCTACGAGAAAGGGAATCTTTGAACCCGCCAAGGGCGCAGAGAGAAAGAATGTTGTTTTAAAATACATAAAAGACAATTTTGGGGATGAAAATACCTGTTTTGTCGATTTGGAATGGCTTAATGATTTGGGCGTGCTTTATGACAATGCCGATTGCGAAAAGGTCTGTTCTTATTTAAAAGAAGAAAAGGTTGACGCGATATTTATAATAAACTGTAACTTCGGCAATGAAGAGGTATGCGGAAGGCTTGCGAAAGAAATGAATCTGCCCGTGCTTTTATGGGGGCCGCAGGATACCGACTTCGAAAAAGACGGTATGAGATATACCGACTCGCAATGCGGACTTTTTGCGATAAGCAAGCAGCTTCGCCGGTATCATATTCCGTTTTCGTACATAGAAAACAGCCCTGTTGACAGTGATATATTTAAAGACGGCTTTGAGAAATTTCTTGCCGTGGTAACAATGATTAAAAACTTTAAAAAGCTCAGTATAACACAGGTGGGCACAAGGCTTACGCCGTTTAAAAGCGTTATGTATAACGAGCTTGAACTGACGGAGAAGTTTGGATTTAATATCAACAACTTTAACCTTGCTCAGTTTGAGGAGAAGTACGGCAGAGTTCTGCTGAAGAGGTCAAAAGAGCTTGAAAATCTAATCGATGAAATAAAGTCAAAATATGATGCCGATTCGATGACAGATGAAGAGCTTTTAAAGCTTTCGGCTTTTGTTTATGCGTATATCGAAGTTTTTGAGGAAACAAAGGCGGACGTTATGGCATCGGAGTGCTGGACGGCTATGCCGCTTGCATTTGGGGCAAATCCCTGTCTTGCAATGAGCATACTTTACGATATGGGTTATATCGTCGCGTGCGAGTCTGACGTACAGGGGGCAATAACCTGTG
The DNA here is from genome assembly GCA_900555375.1 of uncultured Eubacteriales bacterium. GTDB lineage: Bacteria > Bacillota > Clostridia > Monoglobales > Monoglobaceae > UMGS1820. The sequence continues at coordinate 952 of USLC01000225.1, read as the reverse complement.
CGCTTTTAAGATGTGCTTCAAGAGGAAAGAAAGTACCGCTCTTCGGCGAATTTACGACAAGACACCCCGAAAACAAAAACGCCGAGCTTTTGTGGCATTGCGGACCTTTTCCGTATTCGGCAAAGGCGGCGGACGAAAGGGCAAAACTGTTTAATACCAAGCCGTCGTTCAGGGCAAAGGACGGAAAATACACAATTGCGCGCTTTCAGGGCGATGAGGGAAGGTATACATTGCTTGGCGGAGAGTTTACAACCGCGGACGGACCGTATACCTTCGGAACATATATGTGGGCAGAGTTTAAAGATTTGTCGGCTATAGAAAAAAAGCTTATAAACGGTCCGTACATTCATCATATGACAGAGATATACGGAGGCTTTGCGGATATACTTAAAGAATTTTGTAAATTTATTACGGGTATTGAATATGACCCGATAGAAAATTAAGGAGGAGATACTATGCAGTTAAACAGTTTTATGATGGATATGATATTATCCGAGATTGAGGACGCTGTCGGCAGAGAAAACTGCTCAACGCGTGAGATTGACAAATTGACTCACGGTGTTGATTATTTTTGGCTTTCGAGAATGTGGGCAGACAGAGGAGAGAGAATGCCCGAGGCGGACATTATTGTTTCGCCCAGGGATGCAAAAGAAACATCTGCGGTTTTGAAAATTGCGAATTATTATAAAATCCCCGTTACCACATGGGGCGGCGGAGGCGGCACCCAGGGCGGAGCCTTGCCTGTTGCGGGCGGAATTCTTTTGGACACAAAGCGTATGAATAAGATTTACGATGTGAATACAGACAGTATGTACATAGAATGCGGAACCGGCTCTATATACAAACATATCGAGTGGGCGGCGAATGAAAAGGGATATGCAACAATGCATTACCCAAGCTCGCTTACATGCTCTACTGTGGGCGGATTTTTGGCGCACAGAGGTATCGGCGT
>USLC01000224.1 GCA_900555375.1 uncultured Eubacteriales bacterium | reverse complement strand
AAGAATCCCGGCGTATTTAAAGTATCTTAAAAGCGCAAGTCATACAAGCGAGAATATTTCGGCTACTGCCCTTGCAAGACAGCTTGGACTGGGCGAGGTTCAAGTCAGAAAGGATTTAAGCTCGGTCAGCGGTGCGGGAAGACCAAAAACGGGTTATAATATAAAAGAGCTTACCGAAACCCTTGAAAGGTTTCTTTATACCGATAAGAACAATAAGGTTGTTCTTATCGGTGCAGGTAAGCTTGGCTGTGCCTTGCTGGATTATAAGGGATTTGAGGATTACGGTCTGAAGATTACGGCGGCATTTGATGTAAAATATAAAAAAGGTGACATAAGCAAGCTCGGAAAGCCGATTTTGCCTATGGATGACCTTGACGAATTTTGCAGAGAAAATGCCGTTCGTATAGGAATTATCACCGTTCCCGCCGAATATGCACAAGATGTCTGCGACAGACTTGTTAAAAACGGAATCCGCGCAATATGGTGCTTTGCGCCGTGTACGCTTAGCGTTCCCGATGGGGTTACCGTTCAGTACGAGAATATGGCTTTGTCGCTTGCGTATTTAAATAAGAGAATAGATTATTAGCAGAGATAAGCAGGTCAGCTTTTCCGTCCGCCGATAAAGGCGGGGGTATCTTTGCGGGCGATATGCGCTAAAATGCATATCGTGTCTCTTCGGTTGATAAAATTTTAACAAATAACTGACATCAGGTTAACAACATTAAAATCAAAAATAAAAATATAAGCTGCCCATAGTAAGCTATTTTTAAATCATAGGGAGGCATAACGTCTATGAGAAAGTTTGACACAAAAGTACAGTATTTAAAATATAAGGTTCTGCGCGAAGTAGCAAGACAGGCGTGGAATAACACGCTTCAGGATAATTTGCTTGATATTCCGCAGATTATTATACCGGGAAACAAGCCGACTATGCGCTGCTGCGTTTATAAAGAGCGCGCAATTATAAATGAATATGTAAAAATGGCAATGGGCGGACATAAGGATAACCCGAATGTGATTGAGGTGCTTGAAATTGCCTGTGACGAATGTCCGATGGGCGGATACGAGGTCACAAACGCGTGCCGCGGCTGTATGGCAAACCGATGCGAGGATGTGTGCAAGCGCGGCGCGATAACGTTTGACGAGAATCACGGCGCACACATAGACAAGTCAAAATGTGTTGACTGCGGAGCGTGCGCAAAGGTATGCCCCTACTCTGCAATAGTGGACAGAAAGCGCCCGTGTTTGCAGTCGTGCAGAATAAAGGCTATTTCGGTCAATGAGAATAAGGCGGCAATGATAAGTAACGAAAAATGTATCAGCTGCGGTGCGTGCGTATATCAGTGCCCCTTCGGCGCAATTATGGACAAATCGTTTATATTAAAATGCATTGACATAATCAAAAAGAGCGAGAATAATACAAAATATAACGTATACGCGGTTGTTGCACCGTCGATTTCAAGTCAGTTTACATATGCAAAGCTCGGTCAGGTTATATCGGGACTTAAAGAACTCGGCTTTTCGACTATTATGGAGGCGGCTCTCGGTGCGGATATGGTTGCGTATGCAGAGTCAGAAGAGCTTGCCGAAAAAGGCTTTCTTACAAGCTCGTGCTGTCCCGCATTCGTGTCCTGTATAGAAAAAATGTTCCCCGAGATGAGTCAGTACATTTCGCATAACCTCTCTCCTATGGCTACCATATCCAAATATATAAAAGAGAAGGTAGACAAAAACGCAAAAATTGTATTCATCGGTCCATGCACGGCAAAGAAAATGGAGGTTCAAAAAGAAGATGTGCGTGACTATGTTGACGCGGCGATAACATTTGAAGAGCTTCAGGCTTTGTTTGACAGCAGGGATATAGATATAATGACGCTTGAAGAACGCTCGCTTGACAATGCGTCGTACTTTGGCAGAATTTTTGCCCGCTGCGGCGGACTTGCCGATGCGGTCGCTCAGGCGCTTAAAGAGCACGGATGTGAGGATTTTGAGCTTAAGGCTCACTCGTGCGACGGAATAGACGAGTGCCGCGTGGCTCTGCTTAAAAAG
>USLC01000223.1 GCA_900555375.1 uncultured Eubacteriales bacterium | reverse complement strand
TTTTTTATTTAAAGATGTAGAATATAAGTTAATGATAATATGGTGTATTGTGTAAATTTTTATTATAAGAAAGGCGGAGTATGAAATGGATAAGCTTAACATCTGCGTTGTGTTCGGCGGAGTATCAAGCGAACATTCGGTATCTCTTGTTTCGGCGACAACGGTTATAAAGTCTCTGGACAAAACAAAATATAATGTGTATATGATAGGAATAACCAAAGACGGTAAATGGCGTCTGTTTACGGATGACGTAAGCGAGGTTGTAAACTTTGACAAAAACAGCGAAAAGTTTGACAAGGCGATTTTATCGCCCGACAGAGAAGACCGCGGAATAATTGTATTTAAAAACGGCGGAATCGAAAAAATAAAAATCGACGCGGTTATCCCCGCTATGCACGGAAAAAACGGCGAGGACGGAACAATACAGGGATTGTTTGAACTTGCGGGGATTCCTTATGTGGGACCGGGCGTAATAGGCAGCGCGATTTGTATGGATAAGTGCGTTGCAAAAATAATGTTCCGCGAGGCGGGTATCCCTCAGGCAAAGTGGGTTGAAGTCAGAACCGATTCAAAGGGGAACTATGATGCGGCAAAGCTTGACGAGATAGAAGAAAAGCTTGGTTATCCCTGCTTTGTTAAGCCGTCAAACGCGGGCTCGTCCGTTGGCATAAGCAAAGCGGCGAACCGCGGCGAGCTGACAGACGGGCTTGCCGCCGCGGCTCTCCACGACAGAAAGATACTTGTCGAAGAGTCGGTAAATGCCCGCGAAATCGAAAGCGCGGTTCTCGGCAACGAAAATCCTGTCTGTGCGGACGTGATAGGCGAGATTGTCCCTGCGGCGGAATTTTATGATTATGACGCAAAATATGCGGACGAAAATTCAAAGCTACTTATGCCGGCGCCGATAGGCGGGGATAAGACAAGCATGATTCGCGAATACGCAATTAAGGCATATAAAATATGCGAGTGCAAGGGGCTGTCACGCGTAGACTTCTTTATGGATAAAGATACGGGGGATATAAAGCTGAACGAGATAAACACTCTGCCGGGATTTACTTCAATCAGTATGTATCCTAAGCTTTGGGAAAAAAGCGGAGTTAAAATCAATGAATTGCTTGACAAGTTAATTGAGTGTGCAATGGCGGATTAATTGGAGGAAGATATGGATAACAGACCCATAGGTGTTTTTGATTCGGGATTGGGCGGATTGACGTGCGTTAAAAAGGTTATGGAGATTATGCCCGATGAGGATATTATATACTTCGGAGATACGGGAAGGGTTCCGTACGGAACAAAAAGCCCGCAAACCATCGTCAAATATGTAAGGCAGAATATAAACTTTCTTGAAAGCTTTGATATAAAGTTTATTATAATTGCCTGCGGAACAGCGAGCAGCGCGGCGCTGCCGCAGATTCGCGATGAGATAAAAACGGATATTATCGGTGTGCTTGAGCCGACCTGTGTCGCCGCCGTAAAGACGACGAAAAACAGAAAAATCGGAGTGATAGGAACGCAGGGAACAATCAACAGCGCGAAATATGCGCAGACGATAAAGCGTATAAATCCCGATGCCGAGGTGTTCAGCAAGGCGTGCCCGATGTTTGTTCCGCTTGTCGAGAACGGATATTTAAAGGGAACGGTTCCGCGGCTGATAGTTGAAGAGTATTTAAGTGAGATTAAGGAAAGCGGAGTGGACACGCTGATACTGGGCTGCACACACTATCCGCTCCTGCGGGAAGAGATTCAAAGATTTATGGGCGAAAAGGTCACACTTATAGACTCGGGAGCAGAGGCGGCCGTTGAGGCGCGGCGGCGGCTTTCAGGCCGCGGAATGCTGTGCGGCAGAAGCGGAGGAACCGACAAATATTATGTCAGCGATACCGTTGACGGCTTTGCCGAGCTGGGAAGTGTTTTCCTCGATAAGCACATAGAGGGAAGCGTCCACAAGATTGACATAGAAAAATATTGAGGTAGATAAAATGGATGATAATGTTTTGATAAAAATAAAAACGTATCAGGATATAGACGGCGAGGGAGACGAGCCGATAGAGC
>USLC01000222.1 GCA_900555375.1 uncultured Eubacteriales bacterium | reverse complement strand
CCCGCCGTATCAGCACCGAGAGCTTCTCCGAAGCTGAATGCGACAAGCCTTCCGCCAATACGGATTCCGCCGCCGATATACCCAAGAGTATCTCTGTTATTCAAAAACTCGCACAGGGCTTCTCTCTCCTCGCCTATGCTTTCCGCCTCCCAGCCTTTATCGGTCTGCCACTCGTCAAACAAAGCCATACATTCGCCGTTATTCTCGGGCGACAGCCTGCAATACTCCCAATCGGGGTACATCTTTTTAAATTTATTTATATGATTCTTTTTTGAATGAAATTTCTTGCCCGAAAGCTTTGTAAGCTCATCAACTCTGTAAACATAGTCAAAGTTATTTCTGTCCTCTGTTATGATAAACTTATCGGGAAACTCTTTCACAAGAAGCTCCATAGTACTTTCATCATAAAGATGTATAAGCGGTTCTTCGCCGCTCTCTTTAAAATACTCAAGCAGCGTTTCCACAAACTTTTTTATACTTCTTGATGTTCCGTCGGGGTTTTCAAATCCTATGGGAAAGCTTGCACTTCTCGGCCCGCCCGTATGCTTGGGCAGAATACAAAGCATATCGTCTGTTATTGCATACTTCATATCATAGCTTTTTCTCCACATATAAAGATATGAAAAGCTGAATTCGGAATTTCTGCTCTTTCTTCTTTTCAAAAAGCCATCTATCAGCTCTTTTTTATCAAGTGTAATATCGTTTAATTCAAGCATAAATCCTCCCGCTATTTTATAAACTCGCGAACGCGGAATTTAACTCCGCAATTCTCCGCAATTTTGCGGCATTGCTCTATTTCTTCGGACTTCATTATATCCACCACCGACAAAACCACCTCGGGCACATATCTTTTTGCAAGCCTTGCAAACTCCAAAAGCCCGTCATATGCCGCCTCTCCGTATTCGCTTTTGCAAAGCTTCTGATACTTTTCGGCGTTTTCGGCATTTAAACTTATCGAAACACAATCGATAATCCCCTCAAATCTCGGCGTTATATCCTCGCCGCAAATCATATTTGCCTGACCGTTGGTGTTAATGCGGATTTTTACGCCGCTGTACTTCTCTTTAAGCCACTTTGCCACCTCAATCACAACATCCGCCCTCATCATCGGCTCCCCGTATCCGCAAAATACAACCGCATCATATGCGGAAACATCTCTCTTTTCAAAGTCTGCTTTTATTTCATCGACCGAAGGCTCTCGGTCAAGCCAAAGATTGTCTGTACCGTTTACGGTATCGTGCTTATTTCTCACACAAAACGCACAGGCATTGCTGCATCGGTTTGTGATATTTACATACAGTGAACTTCCAAGCTCATATGTTATCGTCATTTAAAGTCACCTCTTGATAACAGTTTATCATATTATGCTCAAATTGTCAAAAAGAACTCAAAAAATCAAAGGTTTTCGATTTCGGTTATCTTGCTTACACGTCTTGAATGTCTGCCGCCAAGGTGCTCTTGACCAAGATATGCCTTTACAATCTCAAGCGCAAGGTCGGGTCCCGTAATCCTCTCGCCCAGACAGATTATTTGCGCGTCATTATGCTGCTTTGCCATCTTTGCGCTGTATGTATCGGTAACGTGAGCGGCACGGATTCCGCGAACCTTGTTTGCGGCAATGCTCATACCTATTCCCGTTCCGCAGATTAAAATTCCGCAGTCATAATCTTCGTCCCTTACCGCAAGGCTTACCGCCTTTGCTATATCGGGATAATCCACGGATTCGGGTGTATTTGTTCCGAAGTCAACAACTTCAAAGCCGTTCTTTTCAAGATATTCTTTTATATAATTTTTGTGATTGATTCCGCCGTGGTCGTTTCCCATTGCTATTTTCATAAATTTATCGCTCCTTCGGGCAGCCGCCCCAAATTATTCTCACTTTACATAATATATCAAACATTAACAAAAAAATCAACCCTGACAGAGCCAAAAATTCTTTAATATTATGGTTGTATTTGGACAAGTTTAATAGTATAATATAATTAAACTAAAAATAATTATAACTACACTATAAAATTTTTTTTTCATTTTTTCCATTCCTTTTTATATATTAATATTTTGTGTTCCTAGTAAATATCTTTTTTGCAATAA
>USLC01000221.1 GCA_900555375.1 uncultured Eubacteriales bacterium | reverse complement strand
CTGCCGGCAACTGTCAGCGCACATAAAACGCTTATGATAACAACCTCGCGCGCGGGGGGCTTTTTTCTTTCAAACTCTGCACAAAACGGCAGTGTTATTTCAAGAATTATCAAAAGGCTTATAAAATAATACTTCCTGTCGCCGAAATAGTAAATCCCGACAAATATAGTCAGAGGTATTATGATAAAAGCCATAAACGCTGACCAAAGAGAGTATCCTTTCGCGGTATTTAATTTTTGCGGCGTATAGGTTCGTACGTGCACCGCTTTAGAATCCGAGTCTTTAACGCTTAGTCTTTTTGAGTTTTGTTCTTCGGATTTATACTCATTTATCGGTTCGCTTCCCGTTAAAGCGTATACTATGTCATCGTCAAGTACGGCGTTTTTGATTATTCCGCGCGACATTCTTGCGGCAGAGGTGGTGTAATAGCTGTTTGACGCAAAAAATTGCTGCGGGGAGCCCTCGGATACGATTTTACCGTCAAAAAACATTCCGCAGCGATCGGCATATTTTGCGCAAAATTCAATATCGTGCGATACTGTTATTATCGTAACGCCGCAAAGTCCTTTAAGCATCTTGGCGAGCTTTTCTTTAAAATGTGCGTCAAGACCTTTTGTGGGCTCGTCCAGAATCAGTATATCGGGATTTGTAAGCAGTATTTTAGCAAGCGCCGCTCTTTGTTGCTCTCCCCCCGAAATATCAAACGGATGCTTTTCAAGAAGCCCGTCAAGCTCGCAAAATTCGATAATTTCTTTAAGCCTTTTCTGCGCGGTATCATCTTCTTTTGTAAAAAGAACGTCTTTCAAATCTTCAAAAACGGTTTTTCCGGCAAAAAGACTTTGAGGATTTTGCGGCAAAACGGCGATTTTTCCGTCCGCGCTTATGCTTCCGCGGTACGGTATTAAAAGACCCGCCATAGCCGAAACAGCCGTTGTTTTTCCCGCACCGTTTCCGCCCACTATTGCGTAAAACTCGTTTTTTCGTATTTTAAGTGATAATCCGCAGAGGATATCGGACAGATTTTTATCGTATCTCAGCCATACGTTTTTCATTTCAAGTGCGGTCGGCAGGTCGGCGGATGGGGTCGCCTTTAACGGAACGGACTTCTTGACCTCCTGTTTAAAAAGCCATTCTCTGCCTTCGCGGACGGTAAGCGGAACATCTTTTAAATCTCTGCGCGCTGCGGCAATGTATATCCGTGCGGGAGACGGCAGAGCCGCAGCCATATCGCTTGATGCGTCGCACAAAATTTTGCAGACACTTTGTGGTGTGGAATCTGCAATGATACGCCCGTCCTCCATTACAACAACTCTGTCGGACTTTGAAAAAACCGAGTCAAGTTGATGAGTGGTTAATATTACGGTTATGCCCATATCGCGGTTGAGCTTCTCTACCGCGCCGATAAAGTTCTCGGCGGCGATTGGGTCAAGTCGGCTTGTCGGTTCGTCAAGTATCAGAACAGACGGCTGCATAACCATAATTGCGGCAAGGTTAAGCAGCTGTTTTTGACCGCCAGAAAGGTTTGAGGTATTCATATAAAACCAATCGGATATCCCGAAGAATGATGCTGTTTCAGCCACTCTTGCCCTGATTTCTTCGGTCGGCAGACCAAGGCTTTCAAGCCCGAAGGCAAGCTCGTGCCATACCTTATCTGTCACAATCTGATTATCGGGATTTTGCATTACAAAGCCAATTTTTTGTGACTGTTCTCTATGAGAAAGACTTGATATATCAAAGCCGTTTAAAAGAACCGAACCGCACTTTTTGCCATATGGAGCAAGAGGCGGCTTAATATGTCGCAAAAGGGTTGTCTTGCCAGAACCCGATTTGCCGCAGACGGTCACAAATTCGCCGCTGCGAATGTCAAGGTTTATGTCGCAGAGACTCGGATTTTTACAATTGGGATAGGTAAAAGTCAGATTTTTGATTTCAATGCCTTCCATTCCAGAGCCTCCTTAACTTCAATAATAATCGGAATACCGCACAGCAAAAAGTACGCCGCGTATATGCTTGCCGAATATGCGTTTATGACGGTGTATTTTATTGACGGAAAGTACCTGAAGTATATTCCGCCCGACAATCTGCCGATCAGCACAT
>USLC01000220.1 GCA_900555375.1 uncultured Eubacteriales bacterium | reverse complement strand
TTGCGTTTTTAAAGGTTATAACGCCTGTAAAAGAAATCATCATTCCAAGCTTTAAGATTTCTTTTGCGGTTTGGGCGCTGCCAGAGAAGCAATGCACCACACCTTTTGAAATATGATGCTCTTTTAAAATCTCAAGACATTCGCCTTTTGAATCTCTGTCGTGGATAACCACAGGCATATCAAGCTCTTGCGCAAGCTCAAGCTGGCGCACAAACCACTTTTTTTGTATCTGCGGCGCGACATCATCGGGATAGTGATAATCAAGACCGATTTCGCCGACAGCGCGAACCTTCGGATTGGCGGCAAGAGCTTTAAGTACTTCCATATCGGCTTCGGTCAGATTGCCTGTTTCGCTTGGGTGCACACCTACCGCCGCATATATAAAATCGTATTTTTCGGCAAGCATAACAGAACTTTTTGAAGTTTCGATGCTTGAGCCGATGTTTGTTATATTAGTAACCCCGTAAGATTTGAGGCTTTTTAAAACCTCATCACGGTCTTTGTCAAACTGCTCATCATCAAAGTGAGCGTGGGTGTCAAACAGCATGGCTTTTCTCTTTTCTTCTTCATAATATGATTCAGGTTATCGGCAGATTTTATTTTACAATATTTTTGATATCGGCTTTTACGGCTTCGACAAGAGCCTCAGCCTCAGCCTTATCCTTGCCTCTCATCAGGCAGTAGAGCTTAATTTTAGGCTCTGTTCCCGAGGGGCGAACAACAAAATTATTGCCGTCCTCAAGCTCAAGATAAACTACATCCGACTTGGGCAGGAGAATTTTTTCCGTATTTCCGCTTGCAATATCGGTGCGGACAGAAGTTTTATAGTCGCGTACGGCTGTAACCTTTTTGCCTGCAACAACCTTAGGCGTATCTGCACGCAGATTATCCATAATACCCGAGATTTTGGCGCTTCCGTCCATTCCCTCCATTACAACGGATTCAACATATTCTATATAATAACCGTATTTTTTGTATATGTTCTCCATCTGTTCCGAGAGGGTAATGCCCTTTTCGCGGTAGTAAAGCGTCATTTCGGCGATAAGCATTGTCGCAACAACCGCGTCTTTGTCGCGCGCATAGGTTCCCTTAAGGTATCCGTAGCTTTCTTCAAAGCCAAAGAGATAGGTTCCTATCCCCGTCTGCTCTGACTCTTTAATTTTTTCGCCTATAAACTTAAATCCTGTCAGAACCTCTTTCATTTCAACTCCGTATGCGCCGCATATAGCCTTAACAAGATTTGTGGTAACTATTGTTTTAACTATATATCCGTCATCGGGAAGCTGTCCGCGCTCTTTAAGTGAGGACAGAATGTATTCTGTCAGCAATGCACCAACCTGATTGCCTGTGAAGTTTGTATACTCGCCGTCTTTATTTTTAACTATTATTCCCACGCGGTCGGCATCGGGGTCGGTTCCTATAATCAAATCGGCTCCGCATTCTTTGGCATATCCTATAGCAAGGGTAAAGCCCTCTTTATTTTCGGGATTGGGAGACTTAACCGTCGGGAATCTTCCGTCGGGCATTTCCTGCTCTTTTACCACAACAACGTTGTCAAATCCGATTCTTTTTAAAATTTTGCGGACGGGCTTGTTGCCTGTGCCGTGGAACGGAGTATACACAAATTTAAGGGTATCTCCCTTTTCTCTAACAAGCTCGGGGTTAATGCACTGAGCCTGAACGCAGTCGAGATATGCCTCTTCGACATCGTCGCCTATCATTACTATCATTCCGCCCTTAACGGCTTTATCAAAGTCGCAGGTTTTAACTCCGCTGAATATGTCGGTATTTTCGATTTCTTCAAGCACTACGGCGGCAAGCTCGGGATTAAGCTGAGCACCGTCCGCGCCATATACTTTATAGCCGTTGTATTTTGCGGGGTTGTGGCTGGCGGTTATAACTATTCCGGCGGTGGTGTGCTTGTAGCGAACGGTAAATGAAAGCTCCGGCACGGGCTTTAACTCTTCAAACAAGTATACCTTGATTCCGTTAGCCGCAAGAATAGCGGCAGAGGTTTTTGCAAACTCATCTGACTTGATGCGGCTGTCATATGCGATAGCAACACTGAGTTCGGCATCCTTGGGGTTTGTTTTAATCA
>USLC01000219.1 GCA_900555375.1 uncultured Eubacteriales bacterium | reverse complement strand
AAAATGGAATACACGCAAAAATGTGTGTCAAAGACGACAAAGATTCTCTTTCCGATTATTATTACGGTCATCACGGGCATAGTGTCACCGCGAAGTGTCGCCCTTATAGGCTTTTTGATGTTCGGAAATCTGGTGCGCGAGTGCGGCGTTTTGGATTCGCTTTCCGACACGGCGCAGAAAGTTCTTGCAAATCTTATTACGCTTTTCCTCGGGCTTACTATTGCAACAAAAATGCAGGCAAATATGTTTTTGACAAAAGAAACACTTATGATTATATCGCTGGGTCTTGTTGCATTCATATTCGACACGGCGGGCGGAGTTGTTTTTGCAAAAATTTTAAACCTGTTTTTGAAAAAAGGTAAAAAGATTAATCCTATGATTGGTGCGGCGGGAATATCGGCGTTTCCTATGTCGGCGAGGGTGGTTCACAAAATGGGTCTGCAAGAGGATAACCAAAACTTTTTGCTTATGCACTCAATCGGCGTAAATGTTTCGGGGCAGATTGCATCGGTTATCGCAGGCGGAATGATACTTAATCTTTTGGGTTAAAGGAGAGAAAAGCTATGAATTTTAATGTGTTTTTAAGTACCATGCCGATTATGGGCAAGGGAATGCTGGGGATTTTTATTGTAACGGCTGTAATTATTGTTATTATGATGATGCTTAATAAATTTACGGGTAAAAAACAGTAAAAGAAGAGGAGCGGCAGTGCTTTTTGTACTGCCGCTCCTCTTCTCAATTACAGGCTGCTGCGTATAGGCAGCGGATTTTCGGGATGCTCTCCCAAAAACTTCTCCATCCAAATCATATCGTACCATTTGTTAAATTTATATCCGCATTTGTGGAACCTTCCGATTAATTTATAGCCCATATGCTCGTGGAAATCGGCGCTGTTTTTTGTCAGATATTCGTCATCTGTTTCGGGATAGCCTATGCACGCATACAAGTTAATTATATGCATATCGGAGAGAGCCTTTTCAAGCGCAAGATACAATGTCTTTCCGATGCCGCTTCTTTTTTCATCTTTGTCCACATATACTGTGGTTTCAACCGCGTAGTCATACGCTGCCCTTCCTTTAAAACCGCCGGCGTAGGCATAGCCTACTATTTTATTTCCGCGCTCGGCAACAAGATACGGATATTTTTTTAAGGTATTGCACATTCTTTGCCTGAATTCCGAAACATCGGGTACATCATACTCAAACGTAATAGCCGTGTCTTTAACATAAGGAGCGTATATCTTAAGCAGAGCCGCCGCGTCCTCGGGTACGGCGCTTCGTATAATTATATTTGATTTATTATCCATACATTGTTTCAATTTAAACACCTCCATACCTATATGGGTATAAAAGAATTATAGCTCTTTGCGGCAAAAATGTCAAGAAATAAAAAGCCGCTCAGAAGCGTGGCAATATAACGCTTCTGAGCGGAAAGTATTTGTTTTACTTTTCAATAAGGCTTTCGCCGGTCATCTCGCTCGGCTTTTCAAGACCCATAAGGTCTAAAAGTGTGGGAGCAAGGTCGGCAAGACGTCCGTTTTTAAGCTTTTTATCATTTTCTCCGATTAAGATAAGCGGAACAACATTGGTTGTATGTGCGGTAAATGCATTTCCCGTTGTATAGTCAACCATCTGGTCGGCGTTTCCGTGGTCGGCGGTAATCAGCGCCACGCCGCCCATTTCATTAAGTGCGTCAACAACCTTTCCGACGCAGGTGTCTACGGTTTCAACAGCCTTAACTGCCGCGTCGAAAACTCCTGTATGACCAACCATATCACAGTTGGCGAAGTTTAAAACTATAACGTCGTAGTCGCCGCTTTTGATTCTTTCAACAACCTTTTCGGTAACCTCGGGTGCGCTCATCTCGGGCTGCATATCATATGTTGCAACCTTGGGCGAGTTAACCAAAACTCTGTCCTCGCCGTCATAAACGGATTCTACGCCGCCGTTAAAGAAGAACGTAACGTGTGCGTATTTTTCCGTTTCGGCGATTCTGAGCTGTCTTAAGCCCTTGCTGCTTATATATTCGCCAAAGGTATTTTTAAGCGATTCGGGTTTAAAGGCAACCTCAACATTCGGCATAGTCGCGTCATATTGCGTCATACAAACATAAAATGTTTT
>USLC01000218.1 GCA_900555375.1 uncultured Eubacteriales bacterium | reverse complement strand
TATTTGCGGGGATTACGGCGGCGATAATGTGTTTTTTGTATATGCCTGTGTATGCATATGAGATTCCGCACGCGTACTGGAGCTTAAACGACGGCTATTCGGCTGCGCTGGACGCAAAAAACTACGGCGATATCGCATATTACGGCAGCCAAGTTATAGACCTGATGTCAGGCGAACCAAGCAACGACATCACCGATAATATTATCGGTTCAAGAGCATATGAGGTTGCCTTTGCCTATTATTTTTCGGGTGATTATGACGCCGCGGCAAAGTATTTTAATATATATATTCCGTACGGGGAAAAGCTTGGCTGGAGTGACGGAGTCAGAATAGCAAAAGAGTTTGCAAAGCAGCTTCCTTCAACGCTTGATGTGTATAAGCATACCGATGAAAATCAGAAGCGTTACGATGCAAAGAACGAACCGAACGGTGTTCTAAGCGGTCAGGTCAGCGAAAAGACAAAAGACGGCGACTCGATGGTGCTTTTATATCTTGAGTACGGATATTTTAATGAATTTGATTGGGCAAATAAGGTTTTAAACGATGCCGCCGCTGAAAAGAAGGCGGTAGAGCTTGCGCTTAACTTTCCCGGGCAGGGAGATACGGCGAGGGCAATATCGGGGTCGGACGATTATCTGAAGCAGCTTTATGATTTGGTTTCAAAGCATAGTAATGTTCCGATATTTTTAAGAATCGGCGCAGAGGTAAACATCTGGGCAAATCAGTGTACGCCCGATGAATTTAAGGCGGCATACCGTACTGTCGCAAATAAGATGAGGGCGCTCTCGAATGTCGCGGCGGTATGGAGCATAGCCCATACCGACCCGTGGCAGAGCGAGGCAAGGCCGTATACTTCGGACGATTATTATCCCGGCGATGAAAATGTTGACTATGCGGGAATCACAATATACTGCAACAAATATTTTGAGGGCAGAGAGTGGTTCGGGCAGGAAAAATTTAACGAGGTGTGCTTTAAAACAGGATATAATTCCGACCCCGTACTTATGATAAAGGACTTTGTTGAAAAATACGGTTCGCGTAAACCGATTATTATTTCAGAGTGCGGGGCGACATATTATACAGGCGGCGAAATTAATCAGAATCACATCGATTGGGGTGCGGAAAGATTAAGAGAGATATACTCGTATATACCTATGGTTTATCCGCAGGTAAAGCTTATGGCTTACTTTAACAAAAAGATTGATTATGAGGCAAATTGGTACGATTTGGACAGCACGGCTCAGCTGACGGAGACGTATACGGAGATGAATAACAGTCCGTGGTTTATAAAAGGCGCGGACACAAACTCCGCACAGGTATTTTTTAAGCCGCTGAATAATTCGGTTGACGCGGGCGAGACGGTTACACTTAGCGCGTATCCGCACGTATACGGGGCGGATACAACCAAGGTGGTATATTATGTGGACGGCAGCTTTGTAACATCGTCGGAGACCGCTCCGTATACGGTAAGTATTCCGCTTGGCGGCAATACTTTAAGGGTTGTGGCAGAGGGCAGCAACGGAAAAACGGTAACAAGAACATACTCAATAAACGGCGCAAAGGTATCGGACGGCAGCTTTAATGATACAAGCGGGCTTTCGGAGGTTCAGCTTGACGGACTTAAAAAAGTGTATGACAGCGGAATAATAACGGGCTATGAGGACGGAAGCTTTAAGCCGTATAATACGATAACCCGTGCCGAATTTGCGACAATGGTATGCAGAATGATGGGATATAATTCGGAAACTTCCTGTGATTTTGAAGATGCAAAAGAGCATTGGGCAACCAATTATATAAAAGCCTGTGTTGATGCGAATGCAATAAACGGAGTGGGAGAAAACAATTTTGCACCTGAGGATAACGTAACGGTCGAGCAGGCTCTGAAAATTGTGACAATAGTTAAAAATATGGCTTTGCCGACAGCCGAATATCCGGAAGGGTTTATACAGGCGGCAAATGAAAATAATCTGACAGACAATATAACAACTATCGATATGTCATCCGACTTAAAGCGAATAGACGCGGCAGTTATTATGGCACAGGCATTATAAAAAAGATTGGGCAAAAGCCCAATCTTTTTTATTTGCGATAGTTTATAAGCCTTACGATTACAGGACTTAAAATCATATTTATCAAAAGCTCTATA
>USLC01000217.1 GCA_900555375.1 uncultured Eubacteriales bacterium | reverse complement strand
GAATACTTTGACAAAACTCTTTTTGCGTCGTATGATGAGGTGCGCAGCGCAGAAGACGAACTTTTACCGCCCGAGCCTCTTGCCAAACCCGATGCATATGTGTTTTTAAAGGCGGCTGTCGGCGGCAAGTATACCAACCGCGAAATATATCAAAAAGACTTTGATAAAGCCGAGCTTGCAAAGACGCTTATCGTCGGCGATGCCCCAAGCGACCTACTCTCGGCAAAAAGCGGCGGCTTTAAATTCCTCGGTGTGTTAACCGGGGCAGAGGGCAGCGGCATTGAACCGTACTTTAAAGAAAACAACGCTGACTATATACTAAACAGTGTTTTGGAGATAAAATGAAGGACTTAAGCTATTATCTTACATTCGGCAAGCGATATCTCGTTATCGGAATACTCGCCTATATTACCGCCGCATATATAGGTATTAATATCGATACGGATATAAATACTGTAAAATTTACTGTATATTCCGCGATATACGCGGGCTTGACCGCTGTTTTGTGCATTCCGATAATTATATCAAAAGCCTCGCGCGGGACAAAATATACCGGCATTGGTTGTATGCTTATTATTATATTGTTTATACTCGGCTTTTCGCGTTCCGTAATTTATACTCAAAATATTAAAAGCAAACAAAATATCTTCGGAAGCAGAGCCACAATATGCGGCATAGTCAAAACCGTTCCCGCTCCGAGTTCAAGCGGCAAATCAATGGAATTTGATGTCGATGTCTACTCTGTAAACAATGATTCTATGCTTAAAAAGCCGATTAGAGTCAAAGTATTTGCTGATACGAATTATTTTAACGGCAACGATATAACCTTCGGCAGTAAAATTATGTGTTCCGTTAAAATTATGAACGATACCCCGCCTTATAAAGGCGCTTTCAGCTACAGCCGATATCTGCTTCAGAACAACATAATTTGCTCGGGCTACACAAGGCTGATTAAATCGGAAGCCTTTCATACTTTGGCGGAGGTTTCTGTATCAAAGCTTTCTTCAGTCGGCTATACCGTTCGTAATTACATAACAAATCTTTACTCTTCTTCCTCCTGTGCCAACGATGAAAAGGCTCTTATTAACGGAATCCTCGTCGGTGACCGTGACGGATTTTCCGAAGATCTATACACAAGATTCTCGCAATCCGGATTTATGCATATCGCCGCGGTCTCGGGTATGCACACTTCGTATTTACTTTTGCTTATTACGTGTATACTAAGTATATTCAGATTTTCAAAGCGCTTTATATGTATTCCGATTATTCCGATACTTATATTATTTGCCGCCGTATCATTATTCACACCGTCTGTATGCCGTGCGGTAATAATGATGTCTGTTATGCTTGTTGCCTCCGCGGTTATGAGAAGAAGCGACAGCATCACTTCGCTTGCCGTCGCGGCTCTTATACTCGTGGTAAAGAATCCGTATTATCTTGAAAGCGCAAGCTTTTTAATGTCATTTGGCGCAACTTTATCAATACTTGTTTTCTACGCTCCGCTTAAGGCAAGGCTTTCATTTATGATTGCCTCCAAACCTGATTCGGCTTTAGAATACAAAAAATTAAAATACGCCGCCTTATGCATTCCGCACAAACTGACAGAATATATTGTCCTGTCAATCACCTTGTCGCTGTGCGGAACACTCGGACTGTCTTACTTTACCGCCAAAATGTTCGGAAGCATACAATGGGGCAGTATAATCGGCAGCATAGTTGTCCTTCCTATAGTCGCGCTTATATTTATTGCGGGCTATGCAAACTGCATTGTTGCTCTTGTTTCAAAACCGATTTCAAATTTAATAATAAAGTTTTTATTAAATCCGTCTTTGATTGTCGTAAACAATTGCGCAAAGTTCTTCTCAAACAGAGTATTCAGAATCAACACATATACTCCGCCGAAATCATTCTTCATTGTATTTTTGGTTATATGTACAGGCATTTATATTATGCTGCTTCCCCCAAAAGAAAGCAAAGCCGATTGTGACAATGAAAGCACAGATTAACTTTACGTGTATTTGATATTGCAGTTTAAAAGAATATATTAAAATTAATTTTTACAAACAAAAAATGCTTGACAATTACCTCAAGCTGTGATATAATATATAAGCGTTGAAATTTAGGGGTATAGCTCAGTTGGTAGAGCAGCGGTCTCCAAAACCGCGTGCCGT
>USLC01000216.1 GCA_900555375.1 uncultured Eubacteriales bacterium | reverse complement strand
AAATGTGTTACAAATCAGTTTAAAATGCCGCCAAGCTTATCTATACTCATCTCTATATTTCTTTTAAGCTCGCGGTTTTCGGGTTTTAAAAGCTTCGGGTCATCCTTTAAAATCTCCAAAGCCGCATCGTGTGCGTCTTTAAAAATCTGCATATCGTTTTCAAGGTTTCCCGCTCTCATAGACGGCAGACCGTGCTGACGCGTTCCCAAAAATTCGCCCGGACCGCGAAGCTCCAAGTCTTTTTGAGAAATTTTAAAGCCGTCGTTTGTGCTGCACATAATCTTCATACGCTCTGCAACGGATTCGGCGCTTGATTTGCATATAAGTATGCAATACGAATCGTGCTTTCCTCTTCCCACTCTGCCGCGCAGCTGATGTAGCTGCGAAAGTCCGAAGCGTTCTGCATTCTCTATAACCATCACGGTTGCGTTCGGCACATCAACGCCAACCTCTACCACGGTGGTAGACACCAAAGCTTCAATTTCTCCGCTTGCGAAGCGGCTCATAATCTCATCCTTTTCCGCCGGCTTCATACGCCCGTGAAGAGCGGCAACCCTTCGGTTTTTATATGCACCCTTTTTCAGTTCTTTAAGATAATCCTCTACGGCGTTTGCGTCAATCGCCTCAGACTCTTCGACAAGCGGACATATAAAATACGCCTGCCTGCCCTCGTCAAGCTTACTTAAAACAAATTTTTCAACTTTTTTGCGTTCGTTCTCTCCCACCGCCATTGTGGCAACGGGCTTTCTGCCCGGGGGGAGCTCGTCTATGACAGAGATGTCAAGGTCGCCGTATAATATAAGCGACAGCGTACGTGGAATCGGCGTTGCCGTCATAATAAGGTTGTGTACACCTCTGTCACCGCTTAGCGCCGTTCTTTGTTTAACGCCAAACCTGTGCTGCTCGTCCGTAATCGCAAGCGCAAGACTCGGAATATTAACCTTTCCCGTGATAAGTGCGTGAGTTCCCACAATCACCTTTGCCTCGCCGCTTTCGATAAGTCTTGTGTTATCGCTTCTCTCCGCCGCCTTCTGACCTCCGCTTAAATAGGCAGTTTTTATTCCGTATTTATCAAACATCGCACTTAAGCTTTTGTAATGCTGCTTTGCAAGAACCTCTGTCGGTGCCATAAGAACAGACGAATATCCCTGCCTTGCCGCCGCATACATAACCGCCGCCGCGACAACGGTCTTGCCCGAGCCGACATCACCCTGAACAAGCCTGTTCATCGGCGTACTTTTCCTTATATCCGACGCTATCTCGTTGATAACCCGCTTTTGCGCAGTCGTAAGCTCAAAATCAAGTCCCCTTGCAAACTCTGCAATACATTTAACATCGCCGATTCGCGGAGCGTTCTTTCCGCTGTTGTAGCTTTTTGCCGCGCCCGCGCCTGTCTGAAGCACCAAAAACTCTTCAAACGCAAGCGTTCTTCGTGCATTTTCAAACTCGTCAAAGCTCTTGGGCGCGTGAATCGCCGCTATCGCTTCGTTTGCCGAAAGAAGCATATACTTATCGCGTATCTTCTCGGGTATTATGTCCGAAATATCCTCACATAAATTATCAAAAGCGGACTTTACTGCCGCCCTTATATTGTTTTGCGTAAGCCCCGCCGTACAAGGATATACAGGCAGAATTTTACCCATTTTGTCTCCGCCCGACGACTCGCTCTCCATCACGGGATTAATCATCTCAAATGTCATACCGCGTCTGTTCACCCTGCCGAAGAATGCAAATCCCTCTCCCGACCGAAGCGCCTTTTCCGCATACGGGGCGTTAAACCACGTCAGATTCATAATCCCCGTACCGTCTGTTACTGCGGTTTGTGTAACTTTAGACCCCGTCCGTGCGCGGAACGAGCGCACTCCGCGCGCAAGAGTGCCCCTTACGCAGACAGCTTCGCCCTCTTCGACATCACAGATATCACGCACATCCGTTCTGTCCTCGTATCCTCTCGGAAGGTATCTTAGCAAGTCGCCCACGCTGAACACGCCGAGCTTATTAAAAAGCCCGGCGCGTTTTTCTCCTATTCCTTTGAGGTAACGAATATCGGTTTTTTGTAAAATCATACCGATTCACCCCCCGAAATTATTCAACCGCAATCATATAATAGTACACAGGCTGACCGCCGTAAACAACCGAAACGTCAACCTCTCTGTGAGCGGCAGCGATAGCCGAAGCAAGCTTATCGGCTGGTT
>USLC01000215.1 GCA_900555375.1 uncultured Eubacteriales bacterium | reverse complement strand
CATCGCAATGCACGGGGGCGAAAAGCCCCTTAGTCGGAAAAGATGTCGAGTGCGCTCGGTTATTATTTAACCGGGTTCTTTTTTATGTAAAAACAATAACGGTCCGCGGTAACCGACCGCAATCTTTGATTGTGCCGTCGGGGTGGGCTCTTATTCGGGGAGGTAAATATGAATTTATTGAAGGACAATATTAAAAAGATGTATTTTAAGTATCTTGCGGCGGCGTTCGGTTCGTCATTAATCAGCATAATTTACGGATTTGTTGACGCAATAGTAATCGGCAAATACGAAGGTCCGAGAGGCTCTGCCGCTATGGCTGTTATTTCGCCCATCTGGAATATAATATTCAGCCTTGGATTATTGTTCGGAATCGGCGGAAGCGTTTACTTCAGTAACATTAAAGGAAGGGGCGGCAAAGGCGGCGAGAACGAAAACGAATATTTTACGGTTGCCGTAATAGGTGCCGCTGTTTTCTCTGTTCTATGCATAATAATATTTGTTATGTTTGACAGCCGGATTTTAATGCTTTTCGGTGCAGACGAATCTATGATACCGCTTTGCAAAAGATATCTTCTGCCCGTCAAGTTTGTGATACCCACATATCTGTTTACACAGATTTTTGCGTCATTCCTTAGGAATGACGCAAATCCGGGACTTGCCACATTAGCCGTTCTTTGCGGCGGAATATTTAATATTTTCGGTGATATTTATTTCGTGTTCGGGCTGGATATGGGAATGTTCGGCGCGGGGCTTGCCACTGCAATCGGAAATGTCATTACCGTTATTGTTATGTGCTTTCACTTTGTAAGAAAGAAGAACACCCTGCGCATTGTTAAGGTAAACAAATTTTTCGGTAAGGCAAAAAATATAATTGTGACGGGATTTTCTTCGTTCTTTGTTGACGTGGCAATGGGAATTGTGACCGCTCTTTTGAATAATCGGATTATGAAGTATATGGGAGAGGACGCACTTGCCGTCTATGGCGTTATTGTATATATAAATGTATGCGTTCAATGCTGCGGCTACAGTGTGGGTCAGGCAGCCCAGCCTATTATATCGGCGAACTTCGGGGCGGGGCAGCACCAAAGAATCAAACAAACCCTGCGATATGCCATATTTGCATCATTGAGCTTTGCCGCCGTATGGACTGTGTTTTGTATGAGTTTCCCCACTCAAATTGTCGGGGCGCTGATGAAAGCAACACCCGAGGTTCTTGCCATATCGCCGACGATAGTACGTCTGTATTCGCTGTCATTTATATTGCTGCCGCTGAACGTATTTTCGACATACTACTTCCAGTCGCTGATGAAGCCGAACGCAGCTTTTTGCATTTCGATAGCAAGAGGCGCGGTTATCAGCGGTGCGCTGATTCTGATTCTGCCGCTTATTTTTAACGCAAACGGCGTATGGCTTGCAATGCCGCTTACCGAGGCCATTGTATGCTTCGGAACAGTGTATTTTATGAGAAAATACACAAAGGAATTAAAAAAAGCATAAGCTGTTAAAGGCTTATATACATAATTAAAGCGGCTGAAAAATCAGCCGCTTTGATATTTGTATGATTTTAAATCAGCCCGCATACGCTGTCGGCAAAATCAGCTGCATTGTCTACACTTAAGCCCTCAACAAGCAGCGCACAGCCGTAAGCAACCTCTGTCAGTTTTTTGAGCTTGTCCGAATCCGATTCGGCTGCCTTCAGCTTTTCATAAAGCGGATGTTTTATATTAATTTCCAAAACTCTTTGAGCCTTTACTCCGCCATTCGGCATTGCTCCGAGAATCTTCTCCATCTCAAGCGATACCTCACCCTCGTTTGTAATGCATACAGGGTGGTTTTTAAGCCGTGCGGTAGGCTTAACCTTTACAACCTTGTCGCCTAAGATATCCTTCATTGCCGCAAACAAATCCGAATTGCAGCAATCCCTCACCACTCTCCGGACTTTCTCATCCCGGGTTTTCACCTACGGTGGTTCCAAATACCTGGAAACTCACCGGAGCCTGCTCGAAGCCGTCTATCAACTATTGGAAATCGAGCAATTTCCGGCAGAGGACCCTAAAATCCTGCAATGGCGCTTTGTAGTCGACTGTCCCGACGCCCGAAACATCGTCCTCTGCGAAAACCTCAACTTTCTGAAAACACCCCGTATCGCCCGCGACAACCACATCGAACTCTGGTACGTCGGTGGTAACAACATCAGTAACATCGATTATATCCCCGACCATAAACTCACCCTCCCC
>USLC01000214.1 GCA_900555375.1 uncultured Eubacteriales bacterium | reverse complement strand
ACTTCAGTCACAGCAGTCAAGCAGCTCTGATTCGGGCAGCAGCAAATAAAATTGCATAAAACTTAAGGATACTAAAAGCCGTGCAGAACATTCCGCACGGCTTTTGATATATGCGGCTGTAGCACAATTTAAGGCTTAGCATAAAGTATAAGTATAGTTAACGCAAAAAGGTGTGATGTTATGTCTGTGGGTATATTTGATTATTTAATATGGAGGGGCGATGTCCCGATAGAGCAGGCGCCGTTTAACGAAGTGGACGGCGCGATTCTTGCAAGACTTTCGTATCTTCCGTTTGAACACATAGTGTCGGGCAGAAGTACAGAGCCGGTAAGACTTGCATATGCCGCAGAAGAGCTTATTACTCTGCCCGAATTTGAAAAAAGAGTCTTGCAAAAAGAGGATGCCGAGCTTGTCCGCCGTCTTTCGGAAAGCGCAAGATTCCGCGAAATGCAGATAATTGATTTTGCGGCTAAAACAGACGCGGAGACGCAGACACAGTTCTTTGCCGCTTCGGTCAGAATCAATGACGGATGCGTATGTGTTTGCTTCAGAGGAACGGACAATACGTTAATAGGCTGGAGAGAGGATTTTAATATGGGTTTTGTATGTCCCGTGCCCGCGCAAAGCCTTGCCACTCAATATCTTGAGAGAATCGCGGCGGCAAATACACGTGACAAAATAATTGTGACGGGTCATTCAAAAGGAGGTAATCTTGCCGTATATGCTTCAGCGTTTTGCAAAGCTTCAGCACGTAAGAGAATTGAAACCGTATATAATTATGACGGACCGGGCTTTGACGGCAAGGTGCTTTTGTGTGACGGATATAACGATGTGCGCTCAAGAATAAAAACGTTTGTTCCGCAGTTTTCTGTAGTGGGAATGCTTCTTGGTCACGAAGAAACGTATACTATAGTAAAAAGCGAGAGAATAGGTATAATGCAGCACGATATATATTCGTGGCAGGCGGAGAGAGACCGTTTTGTGCATCTGGATACTATAAGCAACGGAAGCAAATTTATTGATTATACGCTTAAAGAATGGCTTGCGGATATGGATTATAAGCAGCGTGAGAAGTTTGTTGAGGCACTTTTTGCAGTAATAAATGAGACTAATGTCAGCACGCTGAAAGAGTTTAACGATAATTTTTCGGATAATGCAAGGTCGGTCTTAAAGTCTGTTAAAAATTTGGATGATACCACGGGAAAAGCGGTAATAAAAGCGGTTGTATTGCTTGCCAAAAGCGCGGGGAGCGGTTTTGACAAGGTGCGTCGTGATAAAAAGAACTGAAATATATAAAAAATTGCTTTTGCCAAATTTGGCAAAAGCAATTTTCAGTTTAGACTATATAAACTTTCTTCTCCATACCGACGGAACGAGAAGAAGTATAAGCGGAAAGATTTCAAGTCTTCCAAGCAGCATATCAAGGCTTAAAACCAGCTTTGAAAAAAAGCTGAGCGTGCTGAAGTTCCCTACGGGACCTACGATTCCGAGACCCGGGCCTACATTGTTTATGCAGGTGGCAACAGATGAGATTGATTCTTCAACGGTCAGATTATTTATTGATATAAGCAAGACCGAAACGGCAAACAAAGCCATATATACTATAAAATATCCCGATGTTGTGCGAACCGTTTCATCATCGATTATTTTACCGTCAATTTTTATGTTGCTGACCGAGTTCGGACGGACAAGGCTGCGCAGTGTTTTAGACGCTGTCTTTGCCATAATCTCGATACGTGCGATTTTAAGACCGCCGCCCGTAGAGCCGGCGCACGCGCCGACAAACATAAGCATTATAATTATTATTTTTGCAAAACCGCTCCACGTGTCATAGTTTGCGGTTATAAAGCCTGTTGTGCTTATTACCGAAACAACCTGAAATGCGGCGGTTCTGACGGCTTCTTCAAATGTCGGATATGCCTTGTAAACAGACGCGGTAATCGCTACCGTTGCGGCAATTACAACCAGCGTAAATATCTTCCATTCAGAATCTTTTGCAATGGCAGAGAATTTCTTTATAAGCATAAAGTAATACAGGTTAAAGTTGATAGAGAACAAAAACATAAACGCTGTAATAACCCATTGCAGATATGCGCTGTTATAGGCGGCGATACTTGCGTTTTTGCAGCTGAAGCCGCCCGTTCCGGCAGTTGAAAACGTGTGAATAATACTGTCGTAAACGGGCATTCCGCCAAGTACAAGCATTATAAATTCTATGACGCACATACCAAAGTATATTCCGTAAAGA
>USLC01000213.1 GCA_900555375.1 uncultured Eubacteriales bacterium | reverse complement strand
AAGCCAGCAAAAAACAATATAAAATTCTTGTATCTGCTTAAATATTATACCCAAAACACAGCCTTTTGTCAATCGGTTTCACAACAAAACGCGAAAAAAGTGGTTTTGTGACAAACTAACTTATTTCCCTTACAAAAGATTTAAATATTTTAACCAAACATTTTAAAGCGTTCTCAGATATTTTTTTGTTTCATCGGAAATCCGATAGCTTTCAATCGCTTTTCGCACGGTCTTTTTATATACCCACAGGGGCAGACGATTTTCCTCAAGATAAACTATCGCGGAATCGTACTGTTTGGCAAGCGCGGTCGCAAAGTACCAGGCTATCATCATATTTATATAATATTCGTCCGACCTGACAGATGCAACGGTATCCAAGTATTCCTCTTTAAAGTTGCCGTCAAGATAAAGCTTCATCAAAACGCCGATTGCATACCTTTTTGTATAAACATTGTCAGATTTAATCCATTTTAAAACCCGTTTTATCAAAACATCGGTATTCTTCTTAAAAACGCGCGGCATAAAACAGTCGCAGGTTGCCCAGTTATCGATATACGGCAAAAATTTTTCCGTTTCACATACAGCCGCATCATAATCTTTAATCGATTCTATTATAAATGCGTGAAGGTTGTTCTCTTCATAAAACCGATGAGGAAGACAATTTATAAATTCCGCCCCCTCCTCTGTCCTTGAAAGCTGCCTTGCGTACGCCCTCAAATCGGGCGTACGTACACCTATAACAGTTTTTTCATCAACTGTCGGTATAAGCTTTTTGTGAAAGCTGCGGTATTTTAAATCCTGCATTTCATACAAATGCTTTTGAATCTCTGAAGTTACTTTTATCGGCACCGGCATCAGCCTCTTTCTTTTATTGCAACGTATTCTCTTTGTTCCGATACCGACTTGTATGCCGGTCTTATAATCTTGCCGTTGTTAACCAGCTCTTCGATACGGTGCGCACTCCAGCCGGCTATTCTCGCTATTGCAAAAATAGGGGTGTAAAGCTCTCGCGGAAGTCCAAGCATTTCATATACAAAGCCGCTGTAAAAATCAACATTTGCGGAAACGCCTTTATAAATTCTGCGTTCCTCTGCGATAACCTCAGGGGCAAGATTTTCAATCTTTTCACAAAGATTATATTCCTTTTCAAAGCCCTTTGCAACCGCCAGTCTCTTTACAAACGCCCTGAATATATTTGCTCTCGGGTCAGAGAGCGAGTAGACGGCGTGACCCATACCATATATAAGCCCCGATTTGTCAAACACTTCGCCGTTCAGCATACGGCGAAGGTAAGCCTTTACCTCCGCATCGTCGGACCAATCCGATACATTCTCTCTTATATTCTCCAGCATACGAACAACTTTTATATTTGCTCCGCCGTGGCGTCCGCCTTTAAGCGAACCGAGAGCCGCCGCCATCGCGGAATAGGTATCTGTTCCCGAGGACGTGACAACGTGAGTTGTAAATGTCGAGTTGTTTCCTCCCCCGTGCTCTGCGTGTAGCACAAGCGCAAGGTCAAGAATCTTTGCCTCCAGCTCTGTATATTGCTCATCGGGGCGAAGAAGCATTAATATATTTTCGGCTGTACTTTTTTCAGCCACAGGCTTATGTATAAATAAGCTGTTTTTCAAATAATAATGATTGTACGCCTGATATCCGTATACTGCAAGCACGGGAAAGAGCGCGATAAGCTCTATACACTGTCTCAAAACATTGGGGATACTCAGGTCGTTCGCATTTGTATCGTACGAATACAGCATAAGAACAGACCTCGAAAGCGTATTCATCATATCCTCGCTCGGCGCTTTTAATATGATGTCTCTTACAAAGTTCACGGGAAGCGTCCTGTAATTTCCCAAAATCGCAGAAAACTCGTCAAGCTGTGTACTGTCGGGAAGCTCGCCGAAAAGGAGCAGATATACTGTCTCTTCAAAGCCGAATCTGCCTTCCGACAAAAATCCGTTGACAAGCTTGTTGATATTATATCCGCGATAGTAAAGTTCGCCCGCGCAGGAAACCTCCTTGCCGTCTATAATTTTGGTTGAACGTATCTCGGAAATCTCGGTAAGCCCGGCAACCACTCCCTTTCCGTTTATGTCCCTAAGTCCGCGCTTTACATCATATTCTTCATAAAGATTCGGATCAATGCGGTGTCCTTTCAAAAGTGTTTTCTCTAAATAGTCCATATCACTGCGCAGATCGTCAGTGTTTGCAATTAATATATCATTTGAATTCATAGTTTTCATCCTCAACAGTAAGCGTA
>USLC01000212.1 GCA_900555375.1 uncultured Eubacteriales bacterium | reverse complement strand
ACAAGGTTTTGGGCCTTGAACTCGGCGCCGATGATTACATAGTCAAGCCGTTTGAACCGAAAGAGCTTGTTGCAAGAATGAAGGCGGTTCTTCGCAGAACCGAGGCACGGACGGCTCCGCAGGAGGAGAGCGGCGACGAGCTTGTCTTTGACGGACTTAAAATCGGGCGCGAAACATACGAAATATATCTTGACGGAAAAAAGATTGAAATGCCTCCCAAGGAATTTGAACTTTTATATTTTCTTGCAAAGAACAAAAACAAAGTGTACACAAGGGACCAGCTTCTTGACGAAATATGGGGATATGAATTTTTCGGCGATTCGCGCACGGTTGATGTTCATATAAAAAGAATCCGCGAGAAGATAGAGAGCGAGGGCAAAAATTGGCAGCTTAAAACCGTGTGGGGTGTGGGCTATAAATTTGAGGTCTCCGAATAAGCACAGTAAAGGGGCGTTTTTGTTATGAACGGTAGAAATATGTTCAGCAAAATATTTTTTGTAAATATTGTTTCGATGCTTGTCTGCGTAATAATACTCGGCTCGACAGAGGTGCTTCTTATGACGGGATATATCTCTAAGCAAAGCGAGGAAACGCTGAGCAAAAACGCCGAAACAATTATAAATCTTATGAAGTCGGACATACCAAAGACAACAATGACGGATATGCTTAACGGTTTTGCGCACGCAATGGGAACGTATATCATAATCCTTGACGATAAAAGCGAGGTTGTCGCCTGCAGCGAAAGAAGCGATTTGGTAAGCTCGGCGCCGTCTTTTGTAAATAAAGAGTTTACAAAAACGGTTTTGAGCGGTCAGAGAAATTCTATGATAGGTACAATGGGAAGCCTTTTTAAAATGACGATGTTTACGCTTCAGCTTCCCGTTAAAAACAGCAGCGGAGATGTTTTGGGTGCGGTAATGCTGAGCCGCCCCATACCCGAGCATCAGCGAATGAAAAACGAAATACTTCGGCTGATGTTTTTATCGACCTTGGTTATTATGGCAAGCTCGTTTATGCTTTCATATATTCTTGCAAAGCGTATATCCGTACCCATTCATAAAATCTGCGAATCAACAAAAGACTTTGCAAAGGGCAATTTCTCGGTCAGAGTAGGCGAGGGCACGGAAGCCTCGGACGTGCTTGAGATAGCAGAGCTGACCGATGCGTTTAATAATATGGCAGAAGAGCTTGAAAAGGGCGAGGAGATAAAAAACACATTTATATCCGATGTTTCGCACGAGCTGCGGACGCCTATGACAACAATCGGTGGATTTGTTTTCGGGATTTTGGACGATACCATACCGCCGGAGAAACAAAAGGAATATTTAAAAATTGTCTATGATGAAATAAGCAGGCTTTCAAGGCTTGTAAACACATTTTTGGATATTACCAGACTTCAGTCGGACAAGCTTACGCTTAACAAAACCGATTTTGATATAAACGAGCTTATAAGAATCGTTATAATCGGTCTTGAAAGTAAAATAGAGGCAAAAAATATAGATGTTAAGCTTGAGCTTGAGAGCGAGAATTGCTACGTAAATGCAGACCGCGACAGCATTACAAGGGTTGTAACCAATCTTTTGGATAACGCCGTAAAGTTTACAAATGATAAAGGAAATATAACGGTCACCGTCAGCAAGCGTCAGCACGATGTCTGCGTCAGCGTCAGAAACACGGGCTGCGGAGTTTCAAAAGAACAGCAGGCGATGATATTCAAGCGCTTTTATAAGGCGGACAAATCAAGAAGCCAAAACCGCGAGGGAACGGGCATAGGGCTTTACTTGGTTAAAAATATTTTAAGCGCACACGGCAAAGACATAACACTTGACAGCGTTGAGGGCGAGTATGCCGACTTTACA
Source organism: uncultured Eubacteriales bacterium (assembly GCA_900555375.1). Lineage (GTDB taxonomy): Bacteria > Bacillota > Clostridia > Monoglobales > Monoglobaceae > UMGS1820. The sequence continues at coordinate 404 of USLC01000212.1, read as the reverse complement.
TTTACTCTTGATAAAGGACGTCCTCAGCAGCAGCGAATATATTCCAAATATAATTCATAATGTTTAAAATCTCTTTTACACTTTGTTCATAGAATTGTAAAAATTCGCGTATATAATGATAAGTGAAAAGAGAAAAACAACTTAGTTTAAATAGTTTAAATTATAAAAACCAAACCCCGTTTAAGGATATGCAAATTAAGCCGAAAGACAAAGCGGAGCGGTGAAAGGAGAATCATTATGAATGATTTTGATGAAAGATTTAACGGTACAAATAATGCAGACGGCAGTAACGACGCGTACAATGCCGCAAATGAAAACGGCGCAGAGAATGTAAGCCCCGCAAACGATGCAAATACTTATTACGGTGCGGACGGCGGATATGGCACAGAGACATACGGCGGCGG
>USLC01000211.1 GCA_900555375.1 uncultured Eubacteriales bacterium | reverse complement strand
AACCTGGCGGAAGTTGCTTCTCAGTGCATTCAGCATTGCCCTGCGGTATTCATCAGAAGCACGTCCTGTCTTTGGCTCACCCTGGCCGCCTGCATAAGGCTTCCCGGTCAGCGGCTGGTTTACCGGCTGGTTCAGATTCTTTTCCATTTCCTCTGCCTTGCGGTGGCGGTCAATCGCCTTTGTCAGATCCTCAATCTCCGCTTCCATCCTCTCATAGGTTGCACTGTCCTCCGCAGACAGAACACCATTTTCATTCTCATGGGTATCCACAAAATTCTTTGCAGCTTCCCAAACCTTAGCTCTCTTCTCCATTAATTCCTGAATCGTCATAATCCGTATCCTCCTCAGATATATTTTTTGATAAAATTTAAAAAAATGCTTGCATTATGCAAAAATATATGCTAAAATATACAAGTTGAATACGGATAGTCCTCTGCTTATTATCGGGCAAGAATATCTAGGATAGAAAGGAATTGTAAAAATGGATATTTTACAGCAAATCACACAGGAACAAATCAGAACAGACCTGCCTGACCTTAAAATCGGTGACACGGTTCGTGTTTACGTTAAGGTAAAAGAGGGTAACAGAGAAAGAGTTCAGATGTTTGAAGGTACAATCATCAAAAAGAATCACGGCGGTATTCAAGAGACATTTACGGTAAGACGTGTTTCTTACGGTGTTGGCGTTGAGAGAACCTTCCCGGTTAACTCACCTAAAATCGACCGTATAGAGGTTGTAAGACACGGACGCGTTCGCCGCGCTAAGCTCTACTATCTCCGCGATAGAGTCGGTAAGGCAGCTAAGGTTAAAGAAAAGCTTTAATAGGCAGAATTACGGTGATGGTTATATCAATTATAATCATCACTTTTTTCTAATCTGCATAAGTTATTATCAAATAATAAAAGAAAGGTTCGATGCTAAATGCTTCCCGAGGATTTTGATATGAATAACGAAAATTCGCAAGATAGAGAAAATGTTAACGAAGAGAACGTAACTGTCAGTGAAACAGAAAATATAGGCGATAAAAACAACGGAAACGGACAGGAAAAGACAAATTGGGCAAAGGAGTTGCGTGACTGGGTGATTGCGATTGCTGCGGCGGTTATTGTTGCATTGGTTGTAAGAAATTATGTTTTTACTCTTGTTAAGGTTCAGGGTTCGTCAATGGAGCCAAGTCTCCACAGCAGCGACAGACTTTATGTAAACCGACTGTTTTATCAGCCTAAAAAGGGCGATATAATAATATTCAGACCCGCGACAGACCCGCATCGCCCTTATGTTAAGCGCGTTATCGCAACCGAGGGCGACACGGTTTATATAGACTTTAACAACGGAAACGTGTATGTAAATGATGAGCTTATAGAAGAGCCATACATAAAAGAGAAGACTCAGCTTATGGGTTCTTATATCAAGTCGCTTATATCAAAGGGCGAGTACAGTAAAAATTCGCCCATTGTTATACAGCCGGGACATGTTTTTGCTATGGGCGATAACCGCAACAACAGCAAAGACAGCCGCGAGCTGGGACCCATTCCCACAGACGAGATAATGGGCGGAGCGGTATTCCGTTTCTGGCCGATTTCCGATGCGGGCAAAATTCACCGCGACGCAAAAGAGGTTACCTTTATGATAGACGGTGACGGCGACAGCTCGCTTAACTAACCGAAACAAAGATTCAGAAAGGATGCGTGTATGATATGGAGCTTCAGTGGTTTCCGGGACATATGGCAAAAACAAGACGGCTTATATCCGAAAACTTAAAGCTGGTTGACGTTGTGATAGAACTTTTGGACGCAAGGCTTCCGCTTTCGTCGCGCAATCCCGAGATAGACGCCATCGTTGGTCAAAAACCGAGAATAGCCGTGCTTAACAAGTGCGATATGGCTGACCCCGATGCAAATTCTTTGTGGCTTGAGTATTTTAAAAGTAAGGGCATATCGGCATTTTTGGCTGACTGCCGTTCGGGCTTTGGGTTTTCTGCGCTTGCGCCCGCGATTGACGATGTACTGAAGGAAAAGTTTATACGAGACAAGAACCGCGGAATCAAACGTCACAGCGTTAAAATGATGATTGTGGGGATTCCGAATGTGGGAAAGTCTTCGTTTATTAATCGGCTGTCATCGCGAAGCGCGGCAAAAACGGGCAACCGCCCCGGCGTAACCACGGCAAAGCAGTGGATAAGGATTGCGGGCAAGTACGAACTTTTGGATACGCCCGGCATATTATGGCCGAAGTTTGAAAGTCCTGAGGCGGCGCGAAGAATAGCATTCACGGGCGG
>USLC01000210.1 GCA_900555375.1 uncultured Eubacteriales bacterium | reverse complement strand
GGGGTCGAACCGATACGGTATCACTACCACAGGATTTTGAGTCCAGCGCGTCTGCCAATTCCACCACAGCGGCATATCAAACGACTAAATAAGTATATCATATATCCGACAAAAAATCAAGACATTTTTAAAAAATATTTTTAATTTTTCGATATGTTCAAAATTTTGCCGCTTATTCTTCGTTTGGGGTCACATAGACAGTATTATATCGGTCGTATATAACCATTCCGGGCTTTGCGCCGTTCGGCTTTTTAACGTTCTTTATTAAAGTGTAATCAACCGGAACCTGTGACGAGTTTCGCGCTTTGCTGTAAAACGCGGCAAGCTCTGCCGCGCGCCGCATAGTTGCCTCGGGCGCTTCTCCGCTCCCCTTGGTTCTTACAATCGTATGCGAACCCGGTATCTCTTTTGTATGAAACCACAAATCGGTAGAATACGCGCTCTTAAGCGTCAGCTCATCATTTTGTCTGTTGTTTCTGCCGACAAGAATCTCATATCCGTCGGGCGAAATAAACTTCATAGGCTCAGACTTTTTTTGCTGCTGCTTTTTCTTTTTTAAATCGCCTTGCTTGACGATATAGCCCTCCGACACAAGCTCTTGCCTGATTTCGTCAAGTTCTGCCGGGGTATCGGCATTTTCTATCGCCTCTGCTACGCTTTCCAGATAATACTTTTCGTCCTCTGCTATTTTAAGCTGTTCTTTTGCAAACTTTTCGGTTGTTTTTGCCTTGTTATAACGCTTATAAAGCTTTTGCGCATTTTGTGACGGGCTTATATCGGCTTTAAGCTTAATCTCGATATCCTCGCCATTTTCGCTGTAATAGTTTTTTACAACAACGCTTTTGTCACCGTATTTGATTTTATAAAGATTTGCGGTAAGCAAATCTCCGTACATCTTATATTTGTCTCTGTCCTTTGCCGACTCTATATGCTCTTTATGCATAACTATCTTTTTTCGGCAGCGTTCAATATTATTATGAACAAGCTTTAAAAGCGCCGCCGAACGTCTGTTCATATGCTCGCGGCGGCTTCTTGTCTCGTAATAAGAATCCACAACCTCGCTGATTGAATCAAATTCTTCTACTTTGCAGGCATCCTCGTACTGGCAAAGCTTAATACACGAAAAGGCAACCGGTTTCTTTTCCTTAGGGTCGGTGACAAGCGAAGGCTTAAACTCGTGATTGCAAAGTTTTTTTAAGATATCGATTGTATGCACAGTAAATGCCGCACAGTCAACCTCGCACTTCATCATTTTTGTATTTTTAGAGAAGCGATATACAATTTCGCGCGCAAGCAAAGGGCTCATTCCCATAATCTTGGAAAGCAGAAACTTGTCAAGCAGCGTATCATCGGGGTAGGCAGCAAGAGCCTCCATCATATCATATGAGCTTAGCTTGTCCGCGGCAATCTTGTCCTGCCCCGGCGGAAGCTCGTATGTCATTCCCGGAAGCACCTGCCGAACTGCGCTTACAGTAAAATCGATATGCTTTGCGCTGTCCATTATTCTGTCCGTATCGTCCAGCAAAATCACATTGCTGTGTCTGCCCATAATCTCAATCACAACCGAGCGCGTACACAAATCCCCAAGCTCGTTTCTTGTCTCTGCGTCGATTCGCACAACTCTGTCAAAGCCGTTCTGATAAATATCCTTGATAACCGCTCCGCATAAGTGCTTGCGCATAAGCATACAAAGCATTGGCGGAGTCATAGGATTCTCGCGCTGTACATTGGTAAGATGTATCCTCGGGTTTGCCGCGCTGGCGGACAAAAGAAGCTTATAGCTTCCCTCTCTCGTACGCACGGATAAAATTATCTCTTCCTTTTCGGGCTGATAAACCTTGTCTATTTTTCCGTCCGTAAGCTTGCGCCTAAGCTCATCTGTTACACTGCGCGTCACAAATCCGTCAAACGACATGATTTATCCCCCTTTTACTTCTGAATATATGCTTAATTTTTCAGTTCATCAACCTTGTCAAGCCTCTCCCAGGGGAGGTCAAGGTCGGTTCTTCCGAAATGTCCGTAAGCCGCGGTTTGCTTATATATCGGTCTGCGCAAATCAAGGTTTTTGATTATTCCGCCCGGGCTTAAGTCAAACACTTTGGAAACCCTTTCGGCAATCTCTTCATCGCTGATTTTGCCCGTTCCTCTTGTATCTATTCTGAGCGATACAGGCTTTGCAACGCCTATAGCATATGCAAGCTGAACCTCGCACGCCTTGGCAAGCCCCGCCGCAACAACGTTTTTGGCAACATATCTTGCGGCATACGCTGCGCTTCTGTCAACCTTTGTCGGGTCCTTGCCGGAGAATGCGCCGCCGC
>USLC01000209.1 GCA_900555375.1 uncultured Eubacteriales bacterium | reverse complement strand
CCGCCGTTGTTTTTCACAACGCTAATTCCGTTCTTTAACCCGTTATACTGATTCATAAATTCGGGCGTGTCGGATTTTGCACCGAGACCTGCGGTCTCGCTTAGGGACATAATTTTAATTTTGTTTACCGTCATATCGTCTTTGATGCCGACCATAACTGTGATGTCGCCGCCGTATCCTTCGTGACAGACGGCTGTCGCAACATAACCGCCGTTTTCCGCTTTATAGATTGAGCTCAGCTCAACACCGCTTTCATCAGGGGTGAAGCTGAGTTTTTCTTCGGTAAAGCTGCCGCCGTTCGGCAGAACCTCTGACATAGAGGTTTCAAATGTTTTTTGGTCATTTGCAGATATAACCGGTGCGGTAATTGAGTTTACATAGGCTAAAAGCCCGGAGACAATAATGCATATTATGCCAAGCTTTGCCATAAGAGTAAAGGTTTCGCGTGAATTTTTCACTGTGCGGACACCTCCTTTTTGGGTTTAACATAGCCAAACCGCTTCGGAGCGGTCAGCTTGTCGATAAGAGGAGTTGCTACATTCATAAGCAGAATCGAATACGAAACACCCTCGGGATAGCCGCCCCATACTCTGATAAGTACGGTAATTATTCCGCAGCCAAGGGCAAATACAATCTGACCCTTTGGGGTTGTGGGGGTGGTTGTATAATCGGTTGCCATAAAGAATGCGCCAAGCATAAGCCCTCCCGATAAAATCTGATAGAGCCAGTCGCCCGAGCCGAATCCGTTCTTGCCGGCAAATGCCCACGTACCTATTGCAACTGCCGCGATGTATATTACGGGAACGCGCAAACGGATAACCTTTCTTATAAGCAGATATGAACCGCCGATTAAAATTGCCAAAGCCGATGTCTCGCCTATACAACCGCCGTGATTACCCAAAAGCAAAGTGAGGTACGAGTATTGCGCATCTCCTGCTGCGTATGCCGCAAGCGGCGTTGCAGATGTTGTTGCGTCGGGGGCTCCGAACAGCGGAAGAGCAGTGCCCGGAGCGTACCAGGTGGTCATCGCCAAAGCCCACGAAGCAAGCAAAAATGCTCTTGCCGCAAGTGCGGGGTTTGCAAAATTATGACCTATTCCGCCGAAGAACTGTTTTACAACGATTATTGCAAATACAGAGCCTATTACAGCCATCCATAACGGAAGAGAAGCGGGGACGTTGAATGCCAGAAGCATTCCCGTTACAACCGCGCTTAAATCATGAGTTGAGTTTGGCTTTTTTAAAAGTCTGCACCATATGTATTCGGACACGGTACAGCTTAAAACGCAGGTGAGTGTTACTATCAGGGCACGCATACCAAAGACAAGGCAGCCCGCAATCAAAGCGGGAATAAGTGCGATTATCACGTCAAGCATAATACGTGAAACCGAGCCGCTGTCTGCAGTATGCGGCGAATGTGATACAATTAGTTTATCGTTCATCTCATACAGTCCTTTCTTTAAGTTAAGCTTTTGCTGCCTGAGCAGCGGCGCGAAGCTTTGCCTTAGCGGTTTTTATCTGCTGAACCTGTCTGCGTTTTGACGGACAGACATATGCACAGCTTCCGCATTCTATACAGTCGCTTATATATAAAGCTTCAAGCTTATCATAATCATCGCGCCGTGCCGCCATATCCAAAAGATTGGGCTGAAGATTCATAGGACAGACATATACGCATTTTGCGCATCGGATACAAGCGGTTTCTTCATTGTGCTTGGCAGAAGCTTCACCCATTGCCACAATTCCGGAGGTTCCCTTTATAACGGGGACGGAGAGATTGGGAACAGCCGTACCCATCATAGGACCGCCCATAAGAACCTTAGCGGTGTCTTGCTTAAAGCCGCCCGACTTTTCAATAAGATACGAAAACGGCGAACCGATACGTACGCGGCAGTTTGACGGATTTGCAATTGCTTCACCGCTCAGCGTGACTATTCTGGTTGTGACCGGCAGACCCTTTACAACCGCGCGGAAGACAGATGCGCAGGTGTCGATGTTGTTTACGATGCAGCCCGACTGCCACGGCAGTGTGCCGGGTGCGGGCTTTCTGCCCGTTATAGCCGAAATAAGCTGCTTTTCTGCGCCCTGCGGGTATTTTGTTTTAAGGGTAACGATATGTATATTTTTATCGGTAACCTTTTTTGCCGCGTCACTCATACAGGATATTGCATCGGGCTTGTTGTCTTCTATGCCGATATATCCGTCGTTTAAGTCGAAGATATGCATTAAAATGCGTAAGCCTCCGATAATATCATCGGGCGCTTCAAGCATTTCGCGGTGATCCGATGTGAGGTAAGGCTCGCACTCGGCGCCGTTTATTATAATATAATCTA
>USLC01000208.1 GCA_900555375.1 uncultured Eubacteriales bacterium | reverse complement strand
AGGTTTCCTTTCCCCGTCTGCCTCGCTCAGCATATCATAGGTAATCTGCGGCCGTTTTAAAAGCTCGTCCGCGTGCACACCTGTAGAAATCTCGGTGCTGCCCGCTTCTCTCAAAAGCTTATTTATCTTATCCGACGGCGGAAACACCAGCTTTCTCAATCTCTCAATTTCTTTTTCCGTTTCCTCTTTCTTCTTTAAGAATTTTTCATATCTTTCGTCCGAAATCAGTCCTATCTTATGTCCAAGAGGGGTAAGTCTTAAATCTGCGTTATCCTGACGAAGCAAAAGCCGATATTCTGACCGCGATGTCATCATACGATACGGCTCGTTTGTTCCTTTGGTTACAAGGTCATCTATAAGTGTCCCGATATATGCCTGAGAACGCTCAAGCACAAACGGTTCTCTGTCCAAAATCTTTAGCGCCGCGTTTATCCCGGCAATAAGCCCCTGAGCCGCCGCCTCTTCATAGCCAGAGCTTCCGTTAAACTGACCCGCTCCGTACAGACCGCTGATTTTCTTAAATTCCAGCGTTGGCAAAAGCTGAAGAGGATTTGCACAGTCATACTCAATAGCATATGCGTTTCGCATTACCTGCGCGTTTTCAAACCCCGGCAGAGAATGAATCATATCCAGCTGCACATCTTCGGGCATACTGCTTGAAAACCCCTGAAGATACATTTCCTCTGTATCAAGCCCCATCGGCTCGACAAACAGCTGATGTCTTTCTTTGTCCTTAAAGCGAACAATTTTATCCTCGATTGACGGGCAGTATCTTGGTCCGATACCCTTTATTGTCTTTCCTCCGTACAACGGCGAACGGTCAAGGTTATCAAGTATTATTTTATGCGTTTTTTCGTTTGTATATGTAATATGACACGAAATCTTATTTTTAAGCGCGCCCTCGGTTTCAAACGAAAACGGAGTAATCTCGTCATCGCCCTCCTGCACTTCAAGCTTGGAAAAATCAATGCTTCTTCTGTTAATTCTCGGCGGTGTACCCGTCTTAAATCTGACAAGCTCAACCCCTATTCTGCGAAGGCTGTCAGACAGTCCGCGTGCGGGGAAAACCCCGTCGGGTCCGCTCTCTGCGCTGTACTCGCCTATTATAACTCTTGATTTTAAGTACGTGCCCGTACAAACAACCACCGCACGGCAAAGATACTCTGCCCCCATCATCGTTATAACAGAGCGCACCGAGTTATCATCATTTAAAGTGATATCCACAATCTCTGCCTGGCGCAAATCAAGATTGTCGCACAGCTCAAGCCTGTGTTTCATATCCGTCTGATAATTTCTTCTGTCAATCTGGGCTCTCAGCGAATGAACTGCCGGTCCCTTGCCGCGGTTTAATATTCTTGACTGAATAAAATTCCTGTCCGCCGCGCGTCCCATTTCTCCGCCAAGGGCGTCAATCTCGCGCACAAGATGACCCTTTGCCGTTCCGCCTATGCTTGGATTACAGGGCAGGTTTGCCACGCCGTCAAGCGTTATCGAAAATATACAGGTCTTAAGCCCGAGTCTCGCCGAGGCAAGCGCCGCTTCGATACCGGCGTGCCCTCCGCCTATTACCGCCACATCATAATTATCTGCCGTAAACAAACTATCGTCAACTCCCAATCAGAATCTATCAGAAAAGTCCGGTTATCTTTCCGTCCTTATCAATATCCATATTATTTGCCGCCGGAACCTTAGGCAGCCCGGGCATAGTCATTACGCTTCCCGTAAGAACAACCACAAAGCCCGCTCCTGCCGACACATCGACCTCGCGCACATTAAGCGTAAAGCCCGACGGTCTGCCCAAAAGCTTAGGATTATCCGACAAAGAATACTGAGTTTTTGCCATACATACGGGCATTTTATCAAAGCCGAGAGCCGTAAGCTCAGCTATATTCTTTTCTGCCTTGGCAGAATAAGAAACACCGTCGGCGCCGTAAATTTCGCGCGCAATTGTCTCTATCTTTTCTTTTATCGGCAGTTTCTCATCATAAATCTGAGAAAATTTATTCAAGCCGTTTTTCTCCCGGGCTTCGCCCGGAACCGAAAAACATGGCATAATGTTTCCTGTAATATCCCGTCTCACTCACCGCTCCTAGGAGGTAATTGCCATGAGATGTCCCTTCTGCGCCCACCCTGAAAGCAAGGTCATCGACTCCCGTCCCGCAGACGAGGGCGCCAGCATCCGCCGCCGGCGGGAATGCCTGAAATGCCTCAAGCGATTTACTACCTACGAAACCGTGGAGCGAATGCCGCTTATGCTCGTCAAGCGCGACGGCACCCGCCAGCCCTATGACCGGCAGAAGCTGCTCGGCGGTCTGGTCAAGGCGTGCGAGAAGC
>USLC01000207.1 GCA_900555375.1 uncultured Eubacteriales bacterium | reverse complement strand
TTCCTTACAACTTTAATCCGGCAAAAATATTTATGGGAGATACGGGAGCGCTGTTTCTGGGATTTATATTGGCGTGCATATCCGTTCAGGGATTTTTAAAGCTTTCGGCGGTTATATCATTTGCTATCCCGATACTTGTCCTCGGTCTGCCGATATTTGATACCGCGTTTGCAATAATAAGAAGGGTCTTGACGGGGCGTTCGCCTATGTCGCCCGACAGAGGACATTTGCATCACAGACTTTTAGATATGGGATTTTCGCAAAGACAGACGGTTGCGATTCTGTACACTTTGACCGCTGTTTTATGTCTTACCGCGGTTGTAATAACAACCCGCGGATACAAGCGCGGAATATTCCTTATTGCGGCGGTTATGCTTATAATTCTTGCTTCTCTTAAGCTTATGGACGAGCTGCAGAATCCCGACAATAACACCGATTTTTATAAAAATATTGAAGAGTATACACAAGGCGATGACGCCGAAGCGTCTGCCGAAAGAAAGGAAAACGATGATGAAAAAGATTAAGGTAATGACAATCTTCGGAACCCGTCCCGAAGCTATAAAAATGGCTCCGCTGGTTAAAGAGCTTGAAAAAAATTCGGATAAAATCGAATCGGTTGTCTGCGTTACGGCTCAGCACCGTGAGATGCTTGACCAGGTTCTTGAAATATTTGATATTAAGCCCGACTATGACTTGGATATAATGAAGGCAAGACAAACTCTGGTTGAGATTGTTACGCGTTCGCTTGAGGGGCTTGACAGGGTTATGAAAGAGGCAAAGCCCGACATCGTTTTGGTTCACGGTGATACGTCAACAACGTTTGTCGGCTCGCTGGCGGCTTTTTATAACCAAATTTGCGTTGGCCACGTTGAGGCGGGGCTTCGCACATACAACAAGTATTTTCCGTATCCCGAGGAGGTAAACAGAAGGATTACAGGGGTTATTGCGGATATGCACTTTGCCCCCACACAGAGGAACTATGACAATCTTGCGTCTGAAAAGACAGACCCGTCAACGATTTACATTACGGGCAACACGGTAATCGATGCTCTTCAGACCACCGTTCGCGATGACTATGAGTTTAAAGACGATGCGCTTAAAAACATAGACTGGAACGGAAAACGTGTAATAATTATGACTGCTCACAGAAGAGAAAACCTCGGCAAGCCGCTTGAAAATATTTGTTCTGCGGTGCGGGATATCGTGCTTAAACACGAAGATGTTGAGGTGGTTTATCCCGTTCATCTTAACCCAAGCGTAAGAGAGGTTGCCTTCAGGATACTCGGCGACCTTGACAGAGTTAAGCTTATCGACCCCGTGAATGCAGACGAGCTTCACAATGCAATAAAGAGAGGCTATCTTGTTCTTACCGATTCGGGCGGTCTGCAGGAGGAGGCGCCGTCTCTCGGCAAGCCTGTTCTTGTGCTCAGAAACGAGACAGAGAGACCCGAGGCGGTAGACGCGGGGACGGTAAAAATTGCCGGTGTCGATAAAGATAATATTTTCAATATGACAGAAGAGCTTTTAAATGATAAGGACGCATATAATAAGATGGCAAAGGCTGTGAATCCGTACGGAGACGGACACGCCTCGGAAAGAATTGTTAAGGCGATTATCGACAAATTTTCGGAATAACCGAGCAATCGCCGTTTAAAACAGAGGCTGTGCCGTTTTCGGAACAGCCTCTGTTGCTGAGTTTATAACAAATTTTGTATAAGGACTTGATATAAATGAAGAGTGCAGACAAAACAAATTATCTCTTCAGCCAAAGAGATTTGGTTGCTTTGATAGTTCCGCTTATAGTAGAGCAGTTTCTTGCCGTTGCGGTGGGAATGGCAGATACGATTATGGTTGCTGCCGCGGGCGAGTCGGCTGTTTCATCGGTATCGCTGGTTGATACCATAAACGTTTTGCTGATTAATATTTTTTCGGCTTTGGCTACCGGCGGTGCCATTGTCTGCTCCCAATATATTGGCAAAGAACAGCCGGAAAACGCACGGAAAGCTGCCAAGCAATTGGTTCTGATCACGGCGATTTTATCTGTGGCAATTATGATTGCCTGTTTGTTATCCCAAAGGGGACTACTCCGTGTGCTGTTTGGCTCAATCGAAGATGCTGTTATGGACAATGCGGTGACCTATTTGTTCTTATCAGCTCTTTCTTATCCGTTTATTGCCGTTTATAATGCGGGTGCCGCGCTGTTTCGCAGCATGGGGAATTCTAAAATTTCCATGTATGCATCGTTAATGATGAATATTGTCAATGTAGGCGGAAATGCTTTGTTAATTTTTCAGTTTAATATGGGAGTGGCCGGTGCCGGTTTGGCTTCGCTGATCT
>USLC01000206.1 GCA_900555375.1 uncultured Eubacteriales bacterium | reverse complement strand
TACGTAGGTAATCATAAACAGCGGAAACGTAAAGAGATATAATATACGCTTCGGCTTGCTGCAATGAATCTGCTCCGCCTCTGTAATGGTGGTAATCAAACCGAGGAGGAAGAACATTCCGTAAAAGTTTGCAACCGTCTTTACCAAGAGAGAAACAAGCGTCATAAGCTCGTCAGAGTGGTTTGCGATTCCTATGGGAATCGCGATAATGTTTATCGCAATACTGATAAGTGTAAGAAGCATAGCGGGCATAATGGTCATAAGCATATCAAAGCACGAAAAGCTGCCTTTAAACACGCCCTTTACAAGCTTTGCGCCGTAGTTTTTAAAGACCTGATAAAAACCCTTTGCCCATCTCAGCCTTTGCGTATAAGACTGGCTGAACTTTGTCGGCTGTTCGTCATATAAGATTGCGTCTGCGCAATAGCCGATTTTCTCGCCGTGAATAATGCTGTCGGTTGTAAATTCAATATCCTCGGTAAGAAGGTGATGAATCCATCCGTTGTTTTCGCGGATAACATCAGCGCTTACCAAAAATCCCGTACCCGAGATTGCACAGCTTGTTCCCAGCTGCATTCTTGCGTTGTTAAGATATTTTGCTTCGCGCAGGAACCACAGCGAATATCCCGCGGTAATCCAGTTTGTATCATAGTTCTTTGAATTGCGGTAGCTTGTGATAATACGGTAGCCGTTATCAAAAACCTTGTTCATCTCGGCTATATAGTTGGGGTCAAGAACGTTGTCGGCGTCAAATATTATATAACCCTCATAATTTTTGTCGGCGTATTCTGTCTCGATAATATTGAACATCCGGTCAAGTGCATAGCCCTTGCCGACCTGTTCTTTGTTAAAACGTTCGTATACGATTGCTCCGGCGGAACGTGCGATTTCGGCGGTATTATCCGTACAGTTATCGGCTATAATAAATATATCGACAAGCTCTCTCGGATAATTCTGACTGCGTATGCTTGCAATCAGATTACCGATAACGCTGCTTTCGTTTCTGGCGGAGACAACAACTGCAAAGCGATGCTGCGCCGAGGCTTCAAACTTCTTCGGCTTTTTAAGTAACCCTACAAATATATAGAAAAACTGGTATGCATAGCATAGGGTAAAAACTACGGAAATAACACAATTAAAAAATATAATTGCTTTCATAAACAATCTCCTTTAAATCTGACATATGTATATTTATTTACATTTCTTATTTTACATCTTAACAGTTTACCATAACATTTATATACCCAATATATAAATAACAAATAAATAAATTGTAAACAATTTATAAACTTAAACCAACTTTGTATAAACTACCGATAAAACAAGGGTTTTAAAGGTAATTTTGTGTATTATGATTGCCTTTAAACCTTGTCATAATCAACGTAAATACGCAGAATATTTTGTAATGTTGCACAAAGGTTACAAATATCTTTCAAATCAATCAATTATTTTAAAATCGGTTGATATATTTATATGCCGGCGGTTGAAATATAATGAAGATTTTTGAAAACAACGACAAATTTTTAAAAGATATTCTTGAATTTAGTCATATTGCTGTTTACAAAATACGTAATTTGTGTTATACTTCAAAGGTTTGATAATATAGATTGGGGTTATAATAGATGAAGAGAGAAGATTTAAGAAACATAGCAATAATTGCTCACGTTGACCACGGTAAGACAACGCTGGTTGACGAGATGTTAAAGCAGGGCGGTGTTTACCGCGAGAATCAGGTTGTTGAGGAAAGAGTTATGGATAACAACGACCTTGAAAAAGAGAGAGGCATAACCATTCTTGCCAAAAATACATCCGTGTATTATAAAGATATTAAGATGAACATTATAGATACGCCCGGACACGCCGACTTCAGCGGCGAGGTAGAGCGTATCCTTAAAATGGTTAACGGAGTTATTCTTTTGATTGACGCCGCCGAGGGTCCTATGCCCCAGACAAGATTTGTTCTTCAAAAGGCGCTTGAGATGAAGCACCGCGTAATTATAGTCGTTAACAAGATTGACCGCCCGGACGCGCGGCTCGATGAGATTCCGGATGAAATACTCGACCTGCTTATCGAGCTTGACGCAAATGAAGACCAGCTTGAAAGCCCGATAATATTCTGCTCGGGCAGAGCGGGAACGGCGTCGCTTTCGCCGTATCACCCCGGCAAGGATTTGACGGTTCTTTTTGAGACTATTAAAGAGTATATTCCCGCACCGGAGGGTGACGAAAAGGGTCCTCTTCAGATGCTTGTATCTTCCATTGACTATAACGACTATGTCGGCAAGATCGCCATCGGCAGAATAGAGCGCGGCACCTTCAACCTCAAGCAGGAGATTGCCG
>USLC01000205.1 GCA_900555375.1 uncultured Eubacteriales bacterium | reverse complement strand
AGTTTATCTCATAACAAAATATACCGGAATGTAACACATCTATTGTAAACCTACACTCTGTAACATTAAATTATCATTTAACTATTGTAATTTTCTTTTATAAATGGTACAATGTAGATGAATTATGTTTATAAAATCTGCATATTAAAGAACAGGAGAATTACAATGCGAAAACTTTTAGCAATATGGGCGGCTAAAATTTCGGCGGTTGCCGGAAGGCTTATCGGAAAGAAATCTTCTTCTTCTCCCGGTGTTATAGCCTTAAAAATATGCCCGGATTTAATAAGCCGCCTTTCAAAAAATATTACGCACGGCGTAATCGTTACCTGCGGAACAAACGGAAAGACAACCACAAACAACCTTTTAAACACCGCTCTTTTAAAGTGCGGCTATACCACCGTCTGCAATAACCTCGGCGCAAATATGGTGGGCGGAATCGCAACCGCCTTTGCTCTTGCGGCGGATTTAAAGGGCGGACTTAAAGCTGACTGGGCTGTTCTTGAGGTAGATGAAGCATCGGCAAGGCTCGTATTTGCGCATATAAAACCAAATTATATGGTTATAACAAACCTCTTTCGCGATCAGCTTGACCGATACGGCGAAATTGATATAACCGTTAATCTTTTAGACGAAGCAATAGATATGGCTAATAATGTAAAGCTTATTCTAAACGGCGACGACCCTCTTACTGCACAGTTTGGTGATGGCAGAGACGCAAAATACTTCGGAATCTCAGAAAAAGTTTTGCCCCAGATTGACGAAACAAAAGAAGGTCAGTTCTGCGTCAAATGCGGTCACGAAATGAAGTATAATTATTTTCATTACAGTCAGCTTGGCGACTATTACTGCGAAAACTGCGGAAACAAACGGCCCGCAATTGACTTTGATGCAACAAATGTTAACCTTTCGGGTTCTATGAAGTTTACGGTTAACGGTTCTGTAAATATAGACGTTAACTACCGCGGCTTTTACAATATATATAACATACTTGCCGTATATTCCGCTCTGTCGGTTATGGGTATAAACACAGACGGGTTTAATGCAATGCTTGCCGATTATAAGCCGCAGATAGGCAGAATGGAGCTTATAGATTTGGGCAAGCCCGTAATATTAAATCTGGCAAAAAACCCCGCGGGCTTTAATCAGGCAATACAGACCGTTATGCTTGACAAACGCAAAAAAGATATAATTGTTGCGATAAACGACCTTGCAAATGACGGCAGAGACGTATCGTGGCTTTGGGATGTCGATTTTGACAAGCTCAGTGATGAAAATTTAAACACTCTTATCACAACGGGAATCCGCCTTTATGACATATCGCTAAGATTTAAGTATGCCGATGTAAAGGTTGATTATATAACAAAAAATATGAAGCAGGCAATCAATAGATGCCTCTCGACCGATTCGGAGGTATGCTACGTGCTTGTTAATTATACTGCACTTTATCCCACTCAAACAACAATGCTTGAGATAAAAAAAGAAATTGGAGGCGAAAAAAATGACAGATAAAAAATCCCTTAATATAATACACTTATATCCCGACCTCCTAAACCTCTACGGCGACAAGGGCAATATTGCCTGTATGCAAAAACGCCTTAACTGGCGCGGAATCGATGCCGAAATACAGACCTGTACCAACAAAGATCACAGCATTAATCTTGAAACAGCGGATATCATATTTGTCGGCGGCGGCTCTGACCGCGAGCAGGAGATTGTCTGCGGTCTGCTTCTTAAAAAGAAGGCGGAACTTATAAATTATGTTGAAAACGGCGGTGTCTTGGTCGCGGTCTGCGGCGGATATCAGCTTTTGGGAAAGTATTATCAGACAGCGGATAAAAAAATTGAGGGTTTGGGAATTCTTGATATATATACAGATGCAGGCGACACACGCCTTATCGGCAACGTTGTTCTTAAATCCGAATTGTTTTCGCAAAAAATTTGCGGATTTGAAAATCACGCCGGCAGAACATATATCGGAAGCCATACCCCTCTCGGCAAAGTTGTGTACGGATACGGAAACAACGGCGAAAGCGGATTTGAAGGTGTAATATATAAAAACGTAATCGGAACTTATCTTCACGGTCCTCTTCTGCCGAAGAATCCTATGCTCTGCGACTATATTCTTACGGCTGCTCTTAAACGCAAGTATCCCGACTTTAACAAACTGAGCGAATTAAATGACGAGCTTGAAAATACGGCAAACAAATATATCGAAAACAGATTTGTAAAAAACAAATAAGTTTGTTCAGCAGGAGTAACCCACACGGAGCAGTTCTCGGCAAGTTTGACAAATGGAGATTTTAAAAGCAGAATACGGAAAAAAATAGAAAATGAAGATGATAGAGAAGTAATCAAAGGATGCGTGAATTTTTAAGCGG
>USLC01000204.1 GCA_900555375.1 uncultured Eubacteriales bacterium | reverse complement strand
TGCGGTTATTGCTTCTATGGCTGCATCTGAGGTTTCGGGCGTTGCGTCTATGGTCTCGGGTGTTGCCGGCAACTTTGCCGAGCTTATAGGAATGAAAAATACTTCAAAGGGCGTAAAGATTGCAAAGGAGGGCGACACTGTGTCGCTTGACCTTGCCATTGTGGTCGAATACGGAGCCAAAATCCCCGACGTATCGTGGAATGTTCAAAGCAAGGTAAAGAGTGACGTAGAGGCTATGACGGGCTTGTCTGTCAGCGCGGTAAATGTTTCGGTTGACAGTATAACTGCTCCTGCGGCTGAAGAAAAGCAGGAAGAGAATAAAGCCGAAAAGGCAGAGGAAGTAAGTGAAACGGATAAAGAAGAATCCGTAAGCGAAGCGGCTGACGCAGCCGAGGAATAAGGACGGGCGTAAGTATGAACAGAAGAGAAGCGAGAAAACAGGCGTTTATGTTGATTTTTCAATGTAAATTTCAGCCTGACGACATTGAAAGCCTGCTGAGTGATTTTTTCGGGCAGAATAAGGCGGGCGCTCAGCGCGAATATATAGAAAAAACCGTGCTTGGAACAGCCAAGAAGATGAGTGAGATTGACGAGGTTATAGAAAAATATGCGGGAAGCGCCGGAACAGACAGAATTTCGGCGGTAAGCCTTGCTGTGCTGAGACTTGCAGTATTTGAGATGCTTTATACAGACGATATTCCCGCCGCGGTTTCGGTCAACGAGGCGATAGCCCTTGCAAAGGAATTTGACGGAGACGAAGCGGCTCCGTTTATTAACGGCGTTTTGGGAAGACTTAAAGACGAAACGGCAAAATAAAATAAGACGGTATGAAGACTGTACACGGCGAAGTTTATAAACTTTGCCGTGTTCAGCCTTTACGTAGTTTTGGAGATTGTTATGATTGAAAAAAGACAGGCATTATCCGTTACTCAGATAAATCTGTACATAAAAGAAGTAATAGCAAAAGACGATATATTATCGGACGTTTTGGTCAAGGGAGAGCTGTCAAATTTTAAGGCTCATTCCTCGGGTCACATGTATATGTCGCTTAAAGACGAAAGCGGCGTTATGAGGGCTGTTATGTTCCGCTCTGCCGCGGCAAAGCTGACGTTTCGGCCGCAGAACGGAATGAAGGTAATAGCGCACGGAAGAGTCGCGGTATACGAGCGTGACGGTCAGTATCAGCTGTATATTGACGATATGCAGCAGGAGGGGCAGGGAGACCTGTATGCCGCGTTTGAACAGCTTAAGCAAAAGCTTGCGGCAGAAGGGCTTTTTGACCCCGCTCATAAAAAGCGGCTGCCCAAATACCCCAAAAAGGTAGGGGTTGTTACTGCGCCTACGGGTGCGGCGATTCGTGATATTATAAATGTGCTGTCAAGACGGTTTTCGTATTCGGATGTGGTTCTTTATCCCGTCCTGGTTCAGGGCGAAAATTCGGCGGCAAGTATTGTGCGTGCCATTGAATATTTTAACGAGACAAAGCTTGCCGATGTTTTGATAGTCGGCAGGGGCGGCGGCTCGATTGAAGACTTATGGTCATTTAACGAAGAGATTGTTGCGCGTGCCATATATAAAAGTGAGATTCCGATAGTTTCGGCTGTAGGACACGAAATAGATTTTACCATATCGGATTTTGTTGCGGATTTGCGCGCGCCCACTCCGTCCGCGGCGGCAGAGCTGGTTGTTCCGTCACAGGTTGAACTGACCGAAAAGTTTAACAATGTGTACCGTATGCTTTACCGTCAGGCGATGCAGGTAACCGAGCGCGGAAGAATGAGAGTGGAGCGGTGTATCGACAGACCTGCGTTTAAAAATCCCGTTTCAAAAATAAATGACGAGAGACAGTATCTTGACAGCCTGACGCATATGTTTGAGACGGCTTGTGCGTCTGCAATAAGGACAAAAAAGCAGGAGCTTGCCGAATGTGCGGCAAAGCTTAACGGCTTAAGCCCCCTCGGCACTTTGGGCAGAGGATATTCGCTTACAAAGGATGCCTCGGGCAGAGTTGTGCGTTCTGTTTCTCAGGTGAGTGAGGGCGATATGATAAGCGTAACCGTTGCCGACGGTGAATTTTCGGCAAAAGTATCAGGAAAGGCGGAATGACCCGTGAGCGATAAAAATAATTTTGAAAAAAACTTAAGCGAGCTTGAAAAGGTGGTAAAGGCGCTTGAGGATACAAATATAAGTCTTGACGATATGATTGCGCTTTTTGAAAAGGGCGTCGGACTGACGCGCGAGTGTACAAGCGCGCTTGATAAGGCAGAGCAGAAGATAACGGTTTTGATGAAGAATCGCGAGACGGGCGCAACGGAGGAGCAAAGCTTCAGCCCGTCAGCAGAATAAAATCAAATAAGCCGCAAAAAAGCGGCAGGGAG
>USLC01000203.1 GCA_900555375.1 uncultured Eubacteriales bacterium | reverse complement strand
GTCGGTACACAGCTGATTTTCTGGGTTATAGCCATACTCTGTCAGATAATCCGCCCATTGTTTAAGCAAGTCAAAGTGTTTTTCCGCATACGAAGTATCTTTCTTTGCGCCGCAGGCTGGCGGACGCAATAACAGAAAGCTTCGGGATGCGTGACAAGGCTCTTTTTTACGCGCCGGAACTCAAAAAGTATTTTGAAGAAATTTATAAAATCTCGCGCAGTCCGTCATCGGCAAAGGATATATCGGACAGAACCGCCGTTGTATTTTTACAGATAGTACAAAAGCTCGCCGCTCTTGAGCTTCACCGCGGCGGCAAAATTTCACCTCTCGCCGAATCGGTAAAAAACCGAATCGACAACATCACGGACTTTTCAATTACCCTTGATGAAATTGTTAAAGCCGAGGCGTACTCAAAATGTCATATAATACGCGAATTTAAAACCGCATACAATCAAACCCCGTACGAATATATGTTAAGCAAACGCTTTGAAACCGCAAAAATAATGCTTAAAAACACCGCCGTTTCAATATCCGATATAGCCGATGAACTGAACTTCTGCGACGTCCACTACTTTTCGGGGTGCTTTTCAAAGCGTTTCGGTTTATCCCCTTCAGAGTACCGAAAGGGTTAAACGCCATCGGCTTTAGCGTAAACCCGCAAAATTCCCGTAAATTATCAAAAATCTGTTGCATATTTAGCCCGAATATGTTATACTGATAAGAAAAGTACATAAAACAAAATTTATCTAAAGGTAAAGGAAGGTAAGTGCAGATTATGAAAAATTTCAACAAATACCAAAAGGGTTATTTTATGCCCCCGGTTTGCGAAATGAAGTGGGCAAAAATGGACGCTGTCACACAGGCTCCGTTATGGTGCAGTGTTGACCTTAGAGACGGCAATCAGGCTCTCGTTGTACCGATGAGCCTTGAGGACAAAATTGAATTTTTTAAATATCTGCTAAAGCTTGGATTTAAAGAAATAGAAGTTGGTTTCCCCGCTGCCTCGGAGACGGAATATCTGTTTCTGCGCAGACTTATAGAAGACAATCTTATCCCCGACGATGTTACCATTCAGGTTTTAACACAGGCGCGTGAGCATATTATCAAAAAAACGTTTGATGCATTAAAGGGTGCAAAGTCAGCTATTGTTCATCTGTATAACTCCACCTCTGTTGCCCAGCGCGAGCAGGTCTTCAGAAAATCCAAGGAGGAAATTTTAAAGCTTGCGGTTGACGGCGCGGTTATGCTTAACGACTTTGCCAAAACCACACAGGGAAACTTCAGATTTGAATACAGCCCGGAAAGCTTTACCGGAACCGAGGTAGACTATGCCCTTGAGGTATGCAATGCCGTGCTTGACGTCTGGAAGCCGACCCCCGACAAAAAGGCTATTATTAACCTTCCCGTTACGGTCGAAATGTCTCTTCCGCACGTCTATGCGTCACAGGTTGAGTATATGAATGACAATCTTAAATACCGTGACAGCGTTGAACTTTCGCTTCATCCGCATAACGACCGCGGCTGCGGCGTTGCCGATACCGAGCTTGGTCTTCTTGCCGGGGCGGACCGCGTTGAAGGAACTCTTTTCGGCAACGGAGAACGCACGGGAAATGTTGACATCGTAACCGTTGCCCTTAATATGTACGTTCACGGGGTTGACCCAAAGCTTGACTTTTCCAATCTGCCGGAGGTAGTTGAAACCTATGAAAAGCTTACAAATATGAGCGTAGACCCCCGCCATCCGTACAGCGGAAAGCTTGTGTTTGCCGCGTTCTCGGGTTCGCATCAGGACGCAATTGCAAAGGGTATGAAGTGGCGTGAGGAAAAGCAGCTTGACACCTGGTCCGTTCCCTATCTTCCGATTGACCCGAAGGACCTTGGCAGAGAGTACGAGGGCGATGTTATCAGAATCAACAGCCAGTCGGGCAAGGGCGGCATCGGCTTCCTTATGGAACAGCGCTTCGGCTATGTTATCCCTAAAGATATGCGCGAGGACTTCGGCTACTGCGTAAAGAATGTGTCCGACCATCTGCATAAAGAACTTCACCCCGATGAAATTCACAAGATATTCATCGGCGAATATGTAAATATTGATACGCCGCTTAAGCTTGTATCCTGCCACTTTGAGCAAAAGGACGGTATCATTGCACACGTTACGATTGACGAAAACGGAAATGTACACGAGCTTACAGGCCGCGGAAACGGCCGTCTTGACGCCGTTTATGCGGCGCTTGGCGAAATTCTGCCAAACGGATATTCCGTCGGACAGTACAGCGAACACGCTATCGGCAAAGGTTCAAACTCGCAGGCTTGCGCTTATATATGTCTGACATCCGAAACCGATAAAGCCGTATGGGGCGTGGGAACCGACAACGATATTATCGTTGCCTCGCTGCACGCTCTGCTCAGCGCGGTAAACCGCGCAAAGCAACAGCGCAGAGATTAATTTCCGCAGCCATATACTACGGCTT
>USLC01000202.1 GCA_900555375.1 uncultured Eubacteriales bacterium | reverse complement strand
CCGCCACTTCTTTAAACATTACCCCTATTACCGTTTGATACTTCTGCTTAAAGTCTTTTTCCGCTGTCTCGCTTCCGTTTATAAGCCAGCCGCCTTTATCCGCCTCGCCCGTTTTCAGGGTGTACGTTTTATCCTGCGTCTTTAGCTCAACAGAATCAACATCGGCTATATTTTTTATAAGTATCAGCTTGCTTAAATACTCGGTCGGGTTGATTGCCGCAAGAGCCTCGCGCACGCTTCGGTCAACAATAAATACCCGAGAGGTTTTGTCATCTCTTAAATAGACAAGCCCCTGTGACGCTTCACCGCCCACGCTGAAGCAGTAGTCTGCATCTTCGGTCTTTATCTCCGCCTTATAGTCATACGCCGTATTTACCGAGGCATCAGCAAAGTCCACCGCCTTTACAGTAAGCAGCTTTTCAAACGCCTTTTGAAGGTTTGAATCGGATATCTCTAAATTCCACGGCTTTTCCATAACCCAATTTGTTCCCATCACCTTTGACGCGTTATCTTCTTCTGTCGCGGTGCGTATCTTCATCACAAGCGCGGTGTCCTTATACAGCGTAAATTCTTTTATACTTGCCGCATCGCTGAGGGCAAGAAGCTCTGTCCTTCTGTAATCGTTTATGCCTTTTAAAACGGTTTTTGCTGCTGACTCTCCTACTGTATAAATCTTGCTGCCGCCGCTGACCATTGCATAATAACTGCCGCCCGTCGGAACCTCGTCGCCGAGCAGAACCGTTACTGTCTCGCCCGAGGTCTTTTTAAGCGTATACCAAGCCGAAGTGCTGCCGAGCCCAAAGTCCGCCGCCTTTGATACGTCATCAGTTATCTCTTTTGATGCGGCAAGCTTTGTCATCGTATAAAACGCCGACGAAACCGAGCTTTTGTTAAGCTCGTCCTCTGGTGCGGACGGGATTGTATACTCTGCGGCACCGTCCGCGCCCTCGGTCTTTACTATATCGTACTCGCCGCTGTTATTTTTTATGTGCACACTTGATACATCGTCCGCGCTTTCAGACACTATATACAAAAGTTCGGGCGCGGTTTGTGCTTCGGTTTTATCTTTATTCTCTTCGGCTTTCGGCGTCCAGTTTTGAGCGAAATAATATCCCGTACCCAGAACCGCGACCGATACCGCCGCTATCACTATGTTTCTGATTAATCTTCCCTTAGCGGTCATTTACAGATACCTCCGTTTAAGCCAGATATAAAGACCGACTATAATTATTACTGCCGGCATCACATTCTGAACAAGAACCGATACAACATTTATCTGCTTTTCGGTCATTGTCAGGCTTTCAGTGCTGACTGTTTTTGCTCTTATATTAAGCGCGTCGTCCTTGCCCGTCATATAAGAGAAGGTGTTAAGCATAAAGTCGCCGTTGATATAGCTTGAATTTTCAAGCAGCTCTTTTACATCCGCCGCCTGAACCGAGCCGATGGCAAATACCTTGCCGCCACCCTCTTGCTTCTCTGCTATTGCCGCAACGGTTAACGGACCTATGTTATAATCGCTTCTTCTCTCCGTTGTCTTTGCCGAAAGGTCGGTTATTCCCCACGAATTTGCCGATGTTTTAAGAAGCGAGGCAACCCCTGCATACTGAGGGTTTTGACTGTTTGTGCCTATGCTGCACGCCGCGGGCGCAACAAGCATAGCATCGCTTTCTTTAAGCTTTTCGTTAATCTCATGGTCTTCAAGTGAGGGCACGGGCACATTCGTTCCGCTTGACGTGCGGACAGACTTTGAAGAATCACCCTCTATCACATAGTCGCGGTTTATCGTAAGCCCCCAGTCGGCAAGGTACGAATAAAGCCTGTCAAGGCTTGGCATTCCCGCCGAGAAGGCAAACGCCGCCTTTCCTCCGTTTTGCAGAAAGCCGTCAAGCGCGCTGCACTCTTCCTCTGTGAAGTCATTGGACGGCGCAAGCGAGATTATAAGCGTTGCATCCTGCGGAACGCCGTCGGTTGCAAGATTTACCTCGCCTATTTCATAGCCCTCGTTTTTAAGCGAGGAGGCAAGCGGCGATGAGGCGTTTCCGCTCTCGTTATGACCCTTGGTAAAGTATGCGTGAACCGCGTTTCCGCTTCCGCTGACATATCTTATCGCCGATGTGATAAGCCTCTCGGCATCGATTGATACCTCACCCGAATATTTGCTTTGGTTATAGATGCTGCTGTACGGAATAACTCTGCTTCTGTCTCCGCAGCTGACTATTAACGAACCGGCGGTTATGTCGCTTCCGAACTGCCTTACAAAGGCGGGGTCGTCATACGGGTCTTTATACGATACGCTTATCTTGTCGCTTAAGCGCTTGTACTTATCAAGATATTCGCGGACGGTATTTACATATGTTCCGTCCGATGTATCGGAATACAGCGCATAGATGTTTACTTCTTCATTTAAATCGGACAGAACCTCCTTCGTCTGCTCTGAATATTCGTAGACGCTGTCTCTCGTAAGGTCTATTT
>USLC01000201.1 GCA_900555375.1 uncultured Eubacteriales bacterium | reverse complement strand
GTCAAGCCAGACATAAACTGTGTGACCCTTGCCTATCGGCACGGGAATGCCCCAATCTATTTTGGTTCTGGATACACATAAATCCTGAAGTCCGGGCTTTAAGAAGTTATTCACCATCTCTTTTTTGCGTGCCTCGGGCTGAATAAAATCGGGGTTTTCTTCTATATATTTCATAAGGCGGTCGGCATACTTGCTCATTTTAAAGAAGTACGCTTCCTCGTGCTGCTTATGAACCTCGCGTCCGCAGTCGGGACACTTTCCGTCCTTAAGCTGTGTATCCGTCCAGAATGACTCGCACGGGGTGCAATACCAGTCCTCATATGAGCCGAGATATATGTCACCTTGGTCATAAAGCTTTTTAAAAATCTTTTGAACCGTTTCTACGTGATAATCGTCTGTTGTTCTGATAAACTTGTCATAACTTGTGTCCATCAAATCCCAAATTCTTTTAATCTCTGCGGCAACCCCGTCAACATATTCTTTCGGGCTTATGCCCGCCTTCTCGGCAAGCTCTTGTATTTTCTGTCCGTGTTCGTCCGTTCCCGTACAGAAGAACACATCGTATCCCATATATCTTTTAAATCTCGCTATTGCGTCTGTCAGAACAATCTCATATGTGTTTCCTATATGAGGCTTACGCGATGTATATGCGATTGCGGTTGTAATATAAAACTTCTTTTTATCGTCTTTATTCATTATACTCAATTCCTTTCGACATTATTTTGTCTGTTGTCCGCTGTCGGCATACGGAATGCCAAAATGCTTATAAGCAAGCGGTGTAACAATTCTTCCGCGCGGCGTTCTGCTTAAAAAGCCAATCTGCATCAGATACGGCTCGTAAACATCTTCTATTGTGTCGCTCTCTTCTCCTATTGTGGCGGCAAGCGTTTCAAGTCCGACGGGTCCTCCGTTATATAAACGGATTACCGTCATAAGCATTCGCTTATCTATCGCGTCAAGCCCCAGCGAATCAACCTCCATTTTTTCGAGAGCCTTATCCGCAACCGAAGCCGAAATTATACCGTTTCCCTTTACCTCCGCAAAGTCACGGACGCGCTTTAAAAGCCTGTTTGAAATTCGCGGCGTCCCGCGGGAACGCGACGCTATTTCTACTGCTCCGCCGCTTTCTATATCTATATTTAATATTCCCGCACTTCTGGTCACAATCTCCGAAAGTTCTTCACGCGTGTACATCTCAAGCCTCAAAATTACCCCAAAGCGGTCGCGCAGCGGTGCGGTAAGCGCCCCCGCCTTTGTTGTCGCACCAATCAGCGTAAAGTGCGGAAGGTCAAGCCTTATCGACCTTGCCGACGGTCCCTTGCCTATTATTATATCCAAGGCATAATCCTCCATCGCCGGATACAGGATTTCCTCTACGCTTCGGCTCAGTCTGTGAATCTCGTCCACAAACAATATGTCTCCCTCGCCCAAATTTGTAAGCAGCGCGGCAAGATCCCCCTGTTTTTCGATTGCAGGTCCCGAGGTTATCCGCAGATTAACACCCATTTCATTTGCAATTATTCCCGCAAGGGTGGTCTTTCCCAGCCCCGGAGGACCGTAAAGCAGCACATGGTCAAGCGACTCTCCTCTTGCTTTTGCCGCCTCGATATATATCTTTAAGTTGTCCTTTGCCTTTTTCTGCCCTATATATTCAGCAAGACGCTTGGGTCTTAAGCTATATTCAATTTCGCTGTCACCATTCATCTCCGATGTGGTTACAATTCTGTTTTCATTATCCATATAATCATTCCTTCTGCCGCAGAAGAACTACATCAGCTTTTTAAGCGCATATTTTATCTGTTCTTCTACTGTGCCCTCTGCCCCGCCGAGAGCACGCTCTGCCTCGCTTCTGCTATAGCCGAGGACAATCAAAGCCGACAATGCCTCGTTTGAGTCATCCGTGCCCTCTGTAAATATCTCGCCCTGCGGAATGTCGTCAAGTTCTACATTTTTAAACTTGTCCTTAAGCTCAAGAATTATTCTCTGCGCACCCTTGGGTCCAAGCCCCGGCGTATGCGATGCAAGATACTTACTGTCATTTGTCACAACACATAAAGCAAACTTTGACGTTGAAATGTTTGAGAGAAGCGAAGCAGCGGTTTTTGCTCCGACTCCCGACACTCCGAGTATCATTTCAAATGTATTTCTCTCTTCGGGTGTGGTAAACCCGTAAAGTGAAAACACGTCCGAGGCATTTTTTATATTTGTGTATATATACAGCTTCGCCGTCTCGCCCGCCTCGCCCATTTCGCCCAGCGATGACATAGTCGAGTATATCCGATAACCGATGCCCGCAACATCGATAACCGCATATTCTTTTGTTTTATGAGCGATTTTGCCCGATATATACTCAAACATAACAAAAACCTCCATATAAAATTTATTATATCAAATCTACTGCGGATAATCAAGTAAAATTATCAAATTTTTATGACATTTTTAAAGCCGCTCGGCTGAGCGGCTTTATATCATCTATTCAGT
>USLC01000200.1 GCA_900555375.1 uncultured Eubacteriales bacterium | reverse complement strand
GCGAGACCAATGCGGATGCGAACGCAGAGACAGCTGTGGATGCAAATGCGGAGGCCGCGGCGGACGGAGCAAATGCGGTGACTTCGGCTGAAAAATATCTTGAAAGGCGGAAAAAGTGAGATGCATCAGCTTTATAATTATGCGTGGTTTTTTATCATATACGCATTTTTGGGATGGTGCGGCGAGGTTGCCTTTGCCGCGATAAAGACGGGAACCTTTGTAAACAGAGGGTTTTTAAACGGGCCCGTATGCCCGATATATGGGGCGGGGGTGTGCATAGTTGTGCTGTGCCTTTCGCCCATATCGGCAAATATAGCGGCATTATTCATCGGCTCGGTTATACTTACTTCTGTTCTGGAATTTTTAACGGGGTTCGTTTTAGAAAAGCTTTATAAAGAAAAATGGTGGGATTATTCCGAAAGACCGTTTAATATAAAGGGTTACATATGCCTTGAATTTTCGCTTCTCTGGGGAGCGGCGTGCGTGATTGTCGTAAGGCTTATTCATCCGCTGATTTTAAAATTGGTAGGTTTTGTGCCGATGACGCTTGGTATAATTCTTTTAAGCGCTGCAGCTGCTGCATATATTGCGGATTCGGCGGTTACGTTTGTTGTTATGCATAAGTTCAGGGTGTCGGCGCGTGTGCTTGAAAAGGTTGTGACCGAGCTGAAAGAGGTATCGGACGGACTGGGAGAAAAGATATTTGAAAGCGTTATCGGTGCAAAAGAGCACAGCGAGGCGCTGATGGACGATTTAGGCGGTCTGCGCGAAAACGCTGAAAGGATTACAAGCGGGATTTCAGAGTATGCAGAGCAGAACATAGGCAAGCTGAGTGAAAAGAGACAGGCGGCTGCCGAAAAGTTTGCCGCAAAGCTTGAAGAGCTTAAGCCTATGCTTCAGAAAAATTCCGATGTGGGTAGACGTACAAGAAGGCGTCTTGTCAAGGCTTTTCCTAATCTAAAAGCAACAAAGCAGCATCGTACGTTTGAACTAACCCGTAGGCTTAAAGAAAAATTAAATGAGCGCAAAAGCGCATAAATAAATTTTAAAGCTGCCACACGGCAGCTTTTTTCTGTAAAAAATAAAAATTTTTAAAAAAAGGTATTGACAAATAGAAAATATGTGTTATAATTAAGTAGTAATGATTACTATTACTGTTTAGGAGGCGCTCAAATGAATGAGAAAACTCCCGTTAGGTTCAGCAGACAGCGAGAGTGTATTTTAAATGTATTAAAAGGCACCGACACGCACCCTACGGCTTCTTGGGTCTATGAAAGGGTAAAGAATGAGATTTCGAACATAAGTTTGGGTACGGTGTACCGAAATCTTGCAAGGCTGAGTGAAGACGGGGTGATTCTTCGCATAAGCGGAGATGACGGAGTGGAAAGATATGACGCAAGGGTCAAACCTCATTATCATATGCTTTGCAGATTATGCGGAGGCGTAAGCGATGTTTTTATCGATTATGCGGATGAGCTTGACAGAAGCGCCGAAGAACTTTGCGGCTGTAAAATAGACGAGCACAGGCTTATGTTTTACGGCGTATGCAATAAATGTTGTAAAAAATAAAAATTTATATAATCTAATATTATTCAGGAGGAATTAATTATGAAAAAGTATGTATGTCCCGTATGCGGCTATGTTTATGAAGGAGAAAATCCGCCCGAGAAATGTCCTCAGTGCGGCGTTCCGGGTTCAAAGTTTACTGTTATGGAAGAGGGAGACCTCAGTTTTGTATGCGAGCACGTAATAGGTGTTGGAGCAAAGGATAAGGTTGACGCGGAAGTATATGAGGGATTAAAGGCAAACTTTGAGGGTGAGTGCACAGAGGTTGGTATGTATATCGCAATGAGCCGTCAGGCAATCCGTGAGGGATATCCCGAAGTAGGCGAGTTTTATATGAGAGCGGCGCTTGAAGAGGCAGAGCACGCGGCAAAGTTTGCAGAGCTTCTGGGCGAGGTTGTTGTTCCCTGCACAAAGACCAATCTTAAAATGAGAGCAGAGGCAGAATGCGGCGCAACCTCGGGCAAGCTTGAGCTTGCAAAGCGCGCAAAAGAGCTTGGCTACGATGCAATCCACGATACTGTCCATGAAATGGCAAAGGACGAGGCACGGCATGGTAAAGGCTTTGAGGGTATGCTGAAGAGATACTTTGGTTAATCGGGGTATTTTACGGTTTTTCAATTATTCGCTGCCGAAAGCGGACAGTTGATATCAAAATATTTATAAGAAAATGGCTTCTTTGATTAATGTTATGCTTGGGCGCAAATATTAATCATAACGGAAGCTCATTTTCTTATTTTTTTGCTTTCGGCAAATTTGGCAAACACAATCAAATATTTCGGTCACTCATTCATCGGCGATGGGAATTGCAATACGCGAGACATAGTTTTCCTCTTTAAATTCCCTTGCGGTATATGGGGCAACAATGCCCAAAACGCGCGGATAACCGATAGGCTTAAGGTTTAACTCTTTGAACTTT
>USLC01000199.1 GCA_900555375.1 uncultured Eubacteriales bacterium | reverse complement strand
TATAATTATATGTTGTAATACGCCTTAAAATATTTTTAAATTTAAAAACAGCGGTTTAATGCGCCAAACAGCAAAATTGGAATATAATGTATGTTACAAATGTGTTACAAAACATTTTTGGCATTGACAACCTCTCCAATATATGCTATAGTATAACTTGTTCTAAACACAACATATTGTGTTTGAGCCGTATATACATTGTAACAAAGCAAGTATGACTGAATAAATTATGCAGAAATCCGTAAAACCGACGGCTGAAACGAATTATTAATTTAAAGGGGGTAAAGAGTTATGAAGATAATTAAAAGAAACGGTTCGGAAGTAGTTTTTGACATAAATAAAATAACAAAGGCAATTACAAAGGCAAACGATGCCATCGAGTCCGAATCACGGATGACGCCGAGACAGATTGAAAGAATAGCCGAAAGCGTTGTTCTTGCCTGCGAGGTTCTCGGACACTCACCGAGCGTTGAAGAGGTTCAGGATATGGTAGAGAAGCAGATAATGGCTCACGGTGCATTTGAAGTTGCCAAGGCATACATTACCTATCGCTACACAAGAACACTTGTCCGTCAGTCAAACACTACCGATGACAAAATCTTAAGCATTATCGAATGTAACAACGAAGAGGCAAAACAGGAGAACTCTAACAAAAATCCTGTTGTAAACTCGACCCAAAGAGACTATATGGCAGGTGAGGTATCGCGCGATATAACCAATCGTATTCTGCTTCCGCCCGATATTGTTACTGCACATAATCAAGGCTTGATTCACTTCCACGATGCCGATTATTATGCCCAGCATATGCATAACTGCGACCTTGTAAACCTTGAGGACATGCTTCAGAACGGAACGGTTATAACCGGAACGCTTATCGAGCGCCCTCACAGCTTCTCGACCGCATGCAATATTGCAACGCAGATTATTGCTCAGGTTGCCTCAAATCAGTACGGGGGTCAGTCTATATCGCTTGCTCATCTTGCTCCTTTTGTTCAGGTAAGCCGCGACAAAATTATCCGCGACCTGCGCGCAGAGCTTGAAGAAGTTGATGTTAAGCTTTCAGCTGACGCATTTAACAATGTCGTTGAAAAACGTCTGCGCAGTGAAGTAAGCAAGGGTGTTCAAACGATTCAGTATCAGGTTGTCACACTTCTTACAACAAACGGTCAGGCGCCTTTTGTCACTGTCTTTATGTATTTAAACGAAGCCAAGAACGAGCAGGAAAAGAAGGACCTTGCTATGATAATCGAAGAGGTGCTTGAGCAGCGCTGCCGCGGGGTCAAAAACGAAAAGGGCGTATGGGTTACCCCTGCCTTTCCCAAGCTTATTTATGTTCTTGAAGAGGATAACATAAGCGAAGACGGCGAATACTATTATCTGACAAAGCTTGCCGCAAAATGTACCGCTAAAAGAATGGTTCCCGACTATATTTCTGAAAAAATTATGCTTCAGACCAAAATCGACAAAAACGGCGAAGGACATTGCTTTACCTGTATGGGCTGCAGAAGCTTCCTTACCCCGTATGTTGACGAGGACGGCAAGCCGAAGTATTACGGAAGATTCAACCAGGGCGTTGTTACGGTAAACCTTGTCGATATCGGATTATCGGCAAAGAAAAATATGGACGATTTCTGGAGGATTTTTGACGAGCGTATGGATTTGTGCCACCGCGCGTTAAAGCTTCGCCACGAGCGCCTTGAAGGCACCGTATCCGATGTTGCCCCGATTCTTTGGCAGCACGGCGCACTTGTAAGACTGAAAAAGGGTGAAAAAATCGATAAATACCTGCACGGCGGCTATTCAACCCTCTCTTTGGGCTATGCCGGATTATGGGAATGTGTATACAGCTTAATCGGCAAGAAACTGACCGAGCCCGAGGGCGAAAAGCTTGGGCTTGAGATTATGCAAAAGCTTAACGACTATACAAACAAATGGAAAGCTGAAGAGAATATCGACTATTCTATTTACGGAACTCCGCTTGAAAGCACAACGTATAAATTTGCAAAAAGCCTGCAAAAGAGGTTCGGCGTTATAAAAGGCGTTACCGATAAGGGGTATATTACAAACAGCTACCATATTCACGTAACCGAGAAGGTTGATGCCTTTAAAAAGCTTGAATTTGAAGCAAAGTTCCAGGCTTTGTCTCCCGGCGGTGCAATAAGCTATATTGAATTGCCGAATATGTCCCACAATGTTGAGGCTCTTGTAAAAATTATTCAGTATATGTATGACAATGTACAGTATGCCGAGGTAAACCTTAAACTGGACTATTGCCAGGTTTGCGGCTATGACGGCGAAATCCGCATTGTCGAAAATGAGGACGGTAAGCTCATTTGGCGTTGCCCGAATTGCGGCAATGAGGATCAGGACAAGATGAATGTCGCAAGAAGAACGTGCGGCTACATCGGCACACAGTTCTGGAATCAGGGGCGGACCCAGGAAATCAAGGACCGCGTACTGCACCTGTGATTTTCCTAAAGCGCGGGGC
>USLC01000198.1 GCA_900555375.1 uncultured Eubacteriales bacterium | reverse complement strand
CCGATGAGGCAGAGATAGGAATATACTTTAATGAAACAAAACTTGAACTTTCAAAAAAGTCATATGTTAAGAATGATATAGTGATGTGCGAACTTCAAGGGGTATTTGATGCAATAGGGATAACGTATGAATATCTCGGTGTATCAGAGACTCTTAACGCCTCATATCGCGGCGATAATATGGTTGTAAAAATGGGCGAAAAGTCTATGAAGGTTCATCGTGTGCCGATAGAGCTGACAGAACCGTTTTACAGGGATGGAAACAAGATAATGATGCCGCTTGACACGGTGGCATATTGTTTTAATCTTATTGTGGATAGATCTGACCTGTCGCATATAACAATAGCAGAAAAAGAGCAGGTAAAGACAGAAGGCTTCGGTGAAAAGCTTGAGTCTTTGCTTGAGCCGTATAACGACAGTAAAAATATTGCGTTTGACGGTGGAAACGATTATATTGAGAAAGTTAATTTAACACAATATCCTGATTATGAAACATTAAAAATTGTTGATGTTGAGGGTATGCACTTTGACAAAGCACTTGATATAACGCTTACAAAAAAGCCGGACAATTGGTGGGAAAAACAGATTCTTGTAAATATTCCCGAATACGGAAGGACACGTGATGAGCTTGTTCTTGTAACATTCTGGGGTAAGAGTATTTGGTCACGTACCGATGCGGCGGCGGCAAGAGTTGATGTATGCGATCAGACGGGTGCCCCCGATTATAATAATGTTTTAGGACAGCAGTTTGATTTGACTAATGAGTGGAAGAAATATTATATCGTTGCAAAGCAGGGAACATCGGTCGAGGCAAAGGCGGGCAATCATTCGCTTAACTTCCGTTTCGGATTTGCTTTGCAAGAGCTTCAGCTTGCGGATATCAGGCTTGAATATTATAAAGTTCCTTCGGATTTTGAGGTGCCGGAAGAGACACCTAACTATGAAGGTATAGAAGATGATGCAATCTGGCGCAAGGAAGCGCTGAAAAGCATCGAAAAAAACCGAAAGAATAATATGACGATAAATGTGGTTGATGATAAAGGAAACCCCATAGAAAATGCAGAGGTGCACGCCGAAATGACGCGTTCTGAAATGAATTGGGGTAACTGTACCGGTTATGAAGAATATACCCGAAACGGTCAGAACGAGTATATGCTGACCGACAGGGCAACAAGGCATCAAAAAATGATGAAGGATCTTGGCTTTCAAATGGCGACAATTACATATAACAAAGCGGGCGGCTATGACAGTACGGCGCTGGAGAGAGAAATAAATTATCTTATAGATAATGATATTGATTATCGTTTACATTTGTATATATGGGACGGAACTCCTACGGATGCCGCAAAATTATACTTTCCAAAGTATTCGCGCAGTACGGACTGGAACGTTGACTATATGGACAAGTCTACCTACCGAAAAATATGGGAGGATCAGGTTAACCTGATGGCGACATTTGCAGGCAACTATCCGACAGAGATTGATGTCCTTAACGAGGTTTCGCCGAGACATCAGATGCTTCAATATATGGGTTACGGTGAGATTAAGCGCTACTTTGAGCTTGCGAGAAAGCTTAACCCGAATGCAAAGCTTGTATTAAATGAGTGCGGCGTTGGAGGATATTCGACAGGTAAAGGATATTTCGATTCGTTTTTGGAATTGATAAAGTATCTTAAATCAATGGATGCGCCGATTGACGCTGCCGGATTGCAGGCGCATCAGGTGTCGGCAAATTATCCGTACCTCTTTTATGAGGAGGCTGAGCTTTTGACACAGTATGTTGATTCGGTTTCTATAACCGAGTTTGATGTCGGGCTTAAGGAGGAATATCTCTATCCGTATGTACGGGATGTTTTAATTGCTTGCTATGCGCATCCAAAGATTGAAACATTTATTGCGTGGACACCGTTTTATATCTATAATACAAGCACAAGACTTGAATTCCTTTACGGTTACAATGATACAGAGCTTCCGGGTCTTAAGGCGTGGAAAGAGCTTGTTATGGGCGAGTGGAGAACAAATGAGACAGTTAAAACCGATAAGAATGGAAGCGCCGTGATTCGCGGACACCGCGGAAGATATGACGTGACCGTTACGGTAAACGGAAAATCCGAGACAATCAGTATGAATCTGACGAAGGAAGAAGAAAAGGATGTTGTTAATGCAGTTGTGACAGATGACGGAATTAAGCTTGAATGTGAAAATAAGTATGTTCCGAAGACGAAAACAAAGTACATCAATTCACTCGACTTCGGTAAGACAACGGATACTGATATGCCAACGATTATGAATGAGTATGAAAGAGCAACCGAAATAGTATCTTGTAAGGATTCGGACGGAAATGAGCTTCCGCAGCTGTTTGATTCTAACAGTAACGGAGAGGCAGAGTTATTGCCCGGAGAACAATTAACTGTTGAACTTGGTAAAAATGTAGATCTTAAAAAGCTTATTGTTGGCTGGGGAGACGGATATCTGAAACGCTTTCAGAACGGAATTGAAATTTCGGAGGACGGCGAAAATTGGACTGTTGTTCGGAACGGAAT
>USLC01000197.1 GCA_900555375.1 uncultured Eubacteriales bacterium | reverse complement strand
TCTTTTTCTTCTTCCGCGGCTGTTTTTTCAAGCGAAGCTATTTCTTTTTTAAGCGCGTCAATCTCACCCGTTCTTGAAAGCGAGCCCGTGGTCTTAACCGCACTTCCGCCCGTCATTGCTCCGCCTGTCTGAATCACATCTCCGCCGACGGTAACTATTCTGAACTTATGCTTGTTTTGCCTTGCCATTAAAACGGCGTTATCGATATCGTCACATACCACGGTCGCACCCAAAAAGCTGCTTACTATATCTTTAAATTTGGGGTCGCACTCGACAAGCTCGGAGGCAACAGCGATGAATCCGCCGCATTTTTTTGCCTGCGAATCATCAAAGCTTCTGCCGCGGATTGCCGAAACAGGCAGAAACGTCGCTCTGCCCATATGCCGCTCTTTAAGATACGCAATCGCCTGCTTTGCTTCTGTCTCCGTCTCGGTTACAATATTCTGCCCCGCCGCAGCCAAAGCTGTTTCGACAGCGGTTATATATTTTTTATCGGTCTTTATCAGTTGGGCAAGAGGTCCGTATATCTTTGAGTTTTTAAATCTGCCGTCTTTATACGCGGTCATTACCCCTTTAACGCCCTTAGCATAACCTTCAAATTCGCGTTCCATATCCTCAAGCATACCCTTGCGCGAACGCTTTCTTCCAAGCTCAAGCAGATTTTTGTTTCGGTTCTCCGAAAGCTCGCTGTGTTTACTTTTGCACAGCGTCAAATCGTTTTCAAGCTCTCTTATTTTTACCTCGCTGTCCGATAAGGCGTATTTGTGCTTTTCCTCACACTCTTTTGCGCATTTAAGCTGTTCTGACAGTTTCTCGATATCCTTGCCCCTGCCCGAAAGCTCGCCTTCTATATCCGATTTTCTTGCAAGAAAGCTGTCTTTTAATATATTAAGATTTTCAACCGACCCCCGAAGAGAGCTTATGGCAGCGGTTATATCGAAAATCTGTTTTCTGAGGGCTTCAAGCGCACTGCTCTTCTCTCCTACCGCCGCATCTGAGTTTTTTACAAGCTCGTTCACCTTATCTATCTCGGCGGAATTTTTTTCGCTCTCGGCATTTAGTTCTTCAAGTCTCTTTTTATGAATATCAAGCTCTCCCTCGGCGGATTTAACGCTTTCGCTGACTGTATTTATTTCCGCCTCAAGTCTTTTTATGTTTTCATCGTTATGCTCGATATCATTTCTTAAAATTCCTATATTTTTTTCCGCGTCGCTTATCTGAAAGGTAATCGTTCTTTCTTCCTCGGTGAATTTGTTGATTTTTTCATCGCAGCCGCGCATTTTGTCATAAAGTCCCGCTATTGCCTCGTCCGTTTCGGCAAGCTCGTCCGCTATAGTCTTTATCTGTTCGTTTAAAAGTTTTAAATCCTCTGTCAGCTTTGTATGCTCTTCCTTGATTTTATCTATGCTGATAATTGACGCATTTATATCAAGCCCTCTCAGCTCATCGCGAAGCACAAGATATTTTTTTGCCTTATCCGCCTGCTTTTCAAGTGGACCTATCTGCCCCTCAAGCTCGCTTAAAATATCATTTACCCTTGTCAGATTATCCACCGTCTGGGCAAGTTTTCTCTCTGCCTCAATCTTTCTGTACTTGTATTTTGAAATCCCCGCCGCCTCTTCAAAAATCTGGCGTCTGTCCTCAGACTTTGTGCTTAAAATCGAATCGATTTTACCCTGACCTACGATAGAATATCCGTCACGTCCGAGACCGGTATCCATAAAAAGCTCATGTATATCCTTAAGTCTGCACAGGGTTTTGTTTATATAGTATTCGCCGTCACCGCTTCTGTAAACGCGACGTGTAACAGAGATTTCGGGAAAGTCCAAAGCAAAATATCCATCCGTGTTGTCAAGCGTCAGCGTAACCTCGGCAAAGCCGAGAGCCTTTCTCTGCTCCGTTCCCGAGAAGATAACATCCTCCATCTTGCTTCCGCGGAGAGATTTAATGCTTTGCTCGCCCATAACCCAGCGAATAGCATCGGAAATATTGCTCTTGCCCGATCCGTTAGGCCCAACAATCGCGGTTATTCCCGAGTTAAAATCAAGATAAATTTTATCCGCAAACGACTTAAAGCCTTGCATTTCGATATTTTTAAGACGCATAGTTTAATCCTCGTTTTCTGATATAGATACTTTTATACACAAATAATCAGTATAATTATATCAGATAGAATCCGTCTTGTCACGCATTTTTTTGAATTTTTTTCTTATTTTTTTGACAAATTCGATTTTTCCTCTTTACAAATCTGCCTTTTTATTATAAAATAGATTAGTATGTAAGTATAGAAACGGAGGTCATACAAATGTATCGTAAAGTGTCGACCGACCTTTCTTTTGTCGAACAGGAGAAAGCCGTCGTTGAATTTTGGAAACAAAATGATATATTTAAAAAGAGTATAGAAAACCGTGAAGGATGTGAGCGTTTTACATTCTATGACGGTCCGCCTACCGCTAACGGAAAGCCGCATATCGGTCACGTTTTAACACGTGCCGTCAAAGACCTTATCCCGCGTTACCGCACTATGAAAGGCTATAAGGTTTTGCGTAA
>USLC01000196.1 GCA_900555375.1 uncultured Eubacteriales bacterium | reverse complement strand
CCGTTATCCATATCCTGTGCGTCCCTTGCCAAATCCGCTGTCGGACTTTCAATTGTGATAGTGCCGCCGAGTGACTTTATATACAGTGTCGCGGTTTTTGGTTTTTTCTTGCTTTCAAGCATCTGCTCTTTTCTGCGGATAAGTTCCGTGCCGGCTAAGATATTTGACCACTGGTCACTGCCGCCGAACTGTGCGACACAGTTATGGTCGTTAAACAGACGGTAGAAGTCATATCCCTGCATAAGCATATAGTTAAATTCAAGGAAGGTGAGACCTTTTTCCATTCTGGTTTTAAAGCATTCTGCCGTAAGCATACGGTTAACAGAAAAATGAACGCCGATTTCACGCAGAAATTCAACATAGTTTAAGTCAAGAAGCCAGTCAGCATTGTTGACCATTAACGCTTTTCCGTCAGAAAAGTCAATAAACTTTGACATTTGCTTTTTAAAGTTATCGGCATTGTGGCTTATTATGTCCTGTGTAATCATAGGACGCATATCAGTCTTTCCGGTCGGGTCGCCGACCATAGTGGTTCCGCCGCCGAGCAGAATTATGGGGCGGTGACCTGCGTTTTGCATATGCTTCATAACGATAAGCTGCATAAAATGACCTATATGCAAACTGTCCGCTGTTGGGTCAAAGCCTATATAAAATGTGATTTTCTTCTCGCCGAGAAGCTTGCGGATTTCATCCTCGTGTGTGGTCTGCGCTATCAGACCTCTTGCTTTCAGTGTGTCAAATACGTTTTCCATTTTGTTTTTCCTTTCTGTTATTCTTCTTCATATCGTGTAACGGCAATGCTTAAATCATCAAGCTGCTGTTTGTCTACAACATCGGGCGAATGCATCATAAGCTCTGACGCATTTTGAACCTTGGGGAAGGCGATAACGTCTCTTATAGAGTCACAGCCCGCCATAATCATCGCCAGTCTGTCAAGACCGTAGGCAAGTCCGCCGTGCGGAGGAGTTCCGTATTTAAATGCCTCCATAAGATAACCGAAGCGTTCCCACGCTTCTTCGTGAGTAAAGCCGAGGGCTGCAAACATCTTTTCCTGAAGCTCTGCGTTAAATATACGCAGGCTTCCGCCGCCGATTTCACTGCCGTTTAAGATTATATCATATGCCTTGGCTCTGACCTCTCCGGGGGCGCTTTCAAGCTTATCGATATCCTCGTCAAACGGATGGGTGAACGGATGATGCATAGCAACATATCTGTTCTCTTCTTCAGAGTATTCAAGAAGAGGAAATTCGGTAACCCAAAGGAAGTTAAATTTGTTTTTATCTATAAGGTCAAAGCGTCTTGCAACTTCAAGCCTTAAGTTTCCGAGGGCGTCATATACAACAGAGTCCTTGTCGGCTATAATAAGGATTCCGTCACCCGCTTTTGCCTTGGTCTTTTTAAGAATTGCCGATACGGTATCGTCGTCTAAGAATTTGGTAATCTGCGAACGCAGACCGCCTTCTTCAACAACAATCCAAGCCATACCCTTTGCACGGTAGGTCTTAACATATTCGGCAAGAGAATCAAGGGTTTTGCGCGTAAGCTTACTGCCAAGACCCTCTGCTACGATACAGCGGACGCTTCCGCCGTTTTCAACCGCGTCGGAAAATACTTTAAAGCCGCAGCCGCGGACTTCATCGGAGATGTTTACAAACTCCATTCCGAAACGTGTGTCGGGCTTGTCCGAACCGAAGCGCTCCATAGCTTCGCGGTACGGGAGACGTGTAAAGGGAGCTTGAACGTCAATGTTTAAAACCTCTTTAAAGACGCGTTTTAAAAAGCCTTCGTTTATTTCTATGATTGTATCGATATCGATGAATGAAAGCTCCATATCAAGCTGTGTAAATTCGGGCTGTCTGTCGGCGCGTAAGTCTTCATCTCTGAAGCAGCGCGCAACCTGAAAATATCTGTCATAGCCGCCCAGCATAAGAAGCTGCTTGTACTGCTGCGGAGACTGCGGAAGAGCATAGAACTTTCCGGGGTGGACGCGGCTGGGAACAAGATAGTCTCTTGCGCCCTCGGGCGTGCTTTTGGTAAGAATAGGCGTTTCTATTTCAAGAAAGCCGTTGTCGTCAAAATAGTCGCGCGCAACCTTAACGATTTTATGCCGCAGCATAAGATTTCGCTGCATATCGGGACGTCTTATGTCAAGATAACGGTATTTAAGCCTTAAGGCATCGTTGGTATCTATGTTTTCTTCGATATAAAACGGGGGCGTTTCAGAGCCGTTCAAAACGCGAAGCTCTGATACCAAAACCTCTATTTCGCCCGTTTTCATATCGGGATTTATATTTTTCTCTGTTCTTAAGGCAACCTTGCCGCGTACGGCTATAACATACTCGCTTTTAAGCTCTGTAGCCTTTTCAAATACTGCCGAGTCGGTTTCATCATTAAAAGAGAGCTGAATGATACCGCTTCTGTCACGCAGGGTAACAAAATCAAGTCCGCCAAGCTTTCTGTTGCGTGCGACCCAGCCGCACAGAGTTACCTCTTCGCCGTCATTTTCTTTGCCAAGCGCTGCGCACATATGCGTACGCTTAAGACCGTTCAT
>USLC01000195.1 GCA_900555375.1 uncultured Eubacteriales bacterium | reverse complement strand
CGGCAGACGAACCGTCGTGGTGGGCGCAGACGGACGTAAACGATGCAATAAATACGGGAATCGTTCCCGATGATTTACAAAAAAATTATACGGAAAGCCTGTCAAGGGTTGGGTTTACGCATCTTGCGATATCATATCTGGCAAAGCTTCAGGGGCTTACGCCGGATAAGCTTAAAGAGAGCGGAACGCCGTTTTCCGATACAGATGACGATTATGTCGCCGCGGCATACAGCAGGGGAATAATATCAGGCTACGGCGACGGAAGCTTTGCCCCAAATGACGGAATCACAAGACAAGAGGCGGCAAAGATTTTGATAAATACCCAAAAAGCCTATATGGGAAAGGAACCTTCGGGAGGCGGAGAC
This sequence comes from uncultured Eubacteriales bacterium, assembly GCA_900555375.1. Taxonomy (GTDB): domain Bacteria; phylum Bacillota; class Clostridia; order Monoglobales; family Monoglobaceae; genus UMGS1820. The sequence goes on along the minus strand of USLC01000195.1, from coordinate 2,189 downwards.
GTACCGGAATATACCGATGCGGACGAGGTATCCGCGTGGGCAAAAGAGTATGTAGAGCTTGCGGGAAGAATGGGTATTATGAAAGGTATGGAAGACGGAAGCTTTGCGCCAAACGGTAATTATACAACCGAGCAGGCGATAATAACCTTCGGCCGCCTTTTTAAAAATGTCGATGAAGCCGAAAGCACCGACCCGTCGTGGGACAATGTTAATCCGCCGATTACCGCGATGCTGAAGGTGGTTGACGGCGAGCTCAGCAACGGCAGCGAAAATGTAACTTTAAACGGTGTTAATATAGGTAACTGGCTGCTTATTGAAACGTGGCTCAGCCCGATATCCGACCCGAACGAGAGTATGGCTCATTCTGACATAATAAAAGTTTTGACCGAGAGATTCGGCAAGGAGACGGCTGACGAGATAGCGGAAGAGTATATGAACAGCTATATAACAGAGGCAGACTTTGACAGAATAGCAAGACTTGGTTTTAACAGTGTAAGAATCCCGTTTTGGTACAGAAATTTTATGACCGAAGACGGCGAATGGCTAAGTGATAATCAAGACGAGATTTCGGGCTTTGCTCGCCTCGATTGGGCGCTTGAAATGTGCCGCAAGTACGGACTTTACGCGATTCTTGATATGCACGGCTGCCCGGGCGGACAAAGTATTAACCACAGCACGGGCATAAATAATAAGAACGAGCTTTATACAAACCGCGATTATCAGAAAATGATGGAAAGGCTTTGGATAGAGATTGCAAAAAGGTATAAAGATAACCCTTGCGTGGCGGCGTATGATATAATGAACGAGCCGCATAATAACGGCGGAAATAACAGCCCCAAAGCGTGGAAGCCCGAAAGCCCTCAGGCTGTCAGCCTGACCAACAGTATCTATGATACAATGATAAAGGCGATTCGCAGGGTTGACCAAAACCACGTCATCACGGTTGAGGGGATATGGAGTATGAAGGTTCTGCCGAACCCGGCGGATTACGGCTGGACAAATATGATGTATCAGCTTCATATATATGATGATAACGAGTATATGATAAACGAAAGAATAAAAGAAATGCGCGCTGTTCAAAAGAACTACGGCGTGGCGGTCTACGTGGGCGAGTATAACAGCCGAAGCCGCGAAAGTTATGCCGCGGGCAGATACGAAAGCGAGAACATAAACCGTGCGAAATGGATTTATAAGGGTGTATGCGCGGGCTTTGACGGCTGGAGTTTATTTAATAAAAATCTTGATACACGTGCCGATATATATACAGAGTCGGCAGAGAATTTAAAAAAGCTTCTGGGTGAGGATATGCTGACCGAGAACGGCTTTTACTTTGATACAAAAGAGTATAACAAAATTCAAAAATAATATTAAAAGCTTATTTTACATTTATTTTACAAATTAAATATTTTATTGAAATTTCCGGAATTTTGTTGTATAATTAAAAAAGCGTTGGGGATTCCAACGCTTGGCAAGACTTCTTAACGGTGTTTACACCGGCGGTTATGCCCTCACTTTTATATTCACAGGCAGAAATGCCGAGTCTATGAAAGGGGGTATGCTTATGAAAAGTAAGCATTGTACTTATGACAAAAAAGTTGCTTTTAGCGCTTTTTGCAGTTATTATCTTAATGATAATATTTCCCATAAACGTACAATAACCGCCCTCCGCCAAGGTCGGTTATTGCATAAATAATCAATTTGCGGCATAACCGTTTGAGGTCTTGCCTTTTTGTACTTTTATTATACATTTTCTTTGTGAGTTTGTCAAGTAAAAATTTATTTTACATTTATCTTACAAATTTAATATTTTATTGAACTTTCCGGAATTCTGTTGTATAATTAAAAAAGGCGTTGGGGATTCCAACGCTTGGCAAGACTTAAAACAGTGTAAAAGCTGGGCGGTTATGCCACCTTATTCCCGCACTTACAGTCGGGAAGGGAGGTGGTCGCAATGAAAAAATACATATTGAGAGTAATTGTACTTACAATTGTTTTTTTGTTTGTGCTTACTATAAAAGTAAGATAACGCCGGCTCGGTCATTAGTTGGCGTTATCTTATAACAACAATTTGTGGCATAACCGTTTGAGGTCTTGCCTTTTTGTATTTTTATTATACCTTCTTTTTGTGAATTTGTCAAGGGGGGGATATATCCCTCCACCGCTAACGCGGTCCCCGTCTCCGCTGTCCG
>USLC01000194.1 GCA_900555375.1 uncultured Eubacteriales bacterium | reverse complement strand
TCAGCCATTCTCTTAAATATTCCGTTTTTATTTAAAAGTTTCTCCGGTGTGCCTTGCTCGGCAACAACACCGTCCGATAATACAACTATTTTATCGGCTCCGGCAACTGTTCTCATTCTGTGCGCAATGACAAGAACCGTTTTATTCCTGATAAGTCTTGAAAGAGCCGTCTGTATAGTGTTTTCGTTTTCCACGTCAAGACTTGCGGTTGCCTCGTCCAAAAGTATAATCGGTGCGTCTTTCAAAAAGGCTCTAGCGATTGAAATCCGCTGTCTTTCGCCGCCCGACAGTTCGCACCCGTTTTCGCCGATATTTGTATTCCACTTATCGGGGAGTTTTTCGGCAAATTCATCACAGTTTGCAAGGTGCGCCGCCGCCAAAACCTCCTCGTCGGTTGCGCCTTTTCTGCCGAGTCTGATATTTTCCATAATGGTGTTATTAAAAAGCGTTACATCTTGAAAAACGATAGAATAAAGCGTCATCAGCTTTTCGGGATCGATTTTTGAAATATCCATACCGCCGACTGTTATTTTGCCCTTTTGGTTATCCCAAAATCTGACCGCAAGCCGTGACACCGTTGTCTTTCCGCCGCCGGACGGGCCGACAAGTGCCGTAACCTCGCCCTGTTTTGCGTTGAACGACACATCACTAAGCACCGTTTCGCCGCTCTTGTAGGCAAAACCCACATGGTCGAAGGTAATGTCGCACCCTTTGTTTGTGAGAGTGTCGCCGCCTTGCTGAATTTCGTGGTCCAAGATTTCGTTCATTCGTGCAACATTTGTCCGCATTGCAATCACCGCCGCAAGGTTTTGAAGTGCCGCCTGCATAGGGTCATAAAGACGGGAGGCAACGAGCAAAAACATAAACAGCGTTAAAACATCTATTTTTCCGCTGACAAGCCGTGACGCACCGACAAGTGCAACGGTTGCGATGCCGAATTTTAACACCATTCCGGCAGAGGTTACGAAAACGGCAGTTGTTATTTCCGTTTTGAAAGCGCCTTTTTCAACGGAACGGATTTTACTTTTTAAACCTTTAAGATAACTGCTTTCCGCATTGTTTGCTTTGAGGTCACGCAATGTTTCTATGTATTCCTGTATTCCGTCAGCACAAGCCATTTTGACCGACATATTCCTTTGCTGTGCTCTGTCCTGCACCTTGTAACTCAGCACGATAATCAGCACCGACACGGGAATTACCCACAGTGCCGCAAGTGCCATTGCCTTGTCAAACGCAAACAAACCGAGTGCAATGACTATCGTGGAAATCACCGAGCCGAACAGCGCCGGTATGTAGTGCGAGCAGTCTTTTTCTAAAACTTCGCAGTCCGCCATAATCGTACTTGTGAGGTCGGCAAGGTCTTTTTTGCCGAAAAACGAAAGAGGTAGCTTTCTGAGCCTTTCGGCTAAGCTTAATCTACGTTTTCCGCTTTCCTCGTATGTCGTAAAAAATGTATTGTTATACTGAAACCAAGTTGTAATTAATATAAGCGCAAAGCATATAACGCAGCCGACTGTGTAAAAAACTGCTTTTCCGCCCATATCGCCGCCGAGTAAATCTTTGACCAAATAATATAAAAGTCCTGTCGGCAGCATAAATGCCATATTCTGAAAGGCGCAGGCGATAATGCCTTTTATTAACCCTACCGCACCGTCTTTTGACGATGCCGTGGCTTTTTGTATAAGCTTAATCATTTCTCGATTCCTCCGTTTCGTTTGATACTTTCCAGCTAACGGATGATTGATAGTCATTTTGCATTTTATAGAACATACCTTTCTTTTCTATGAGTTCCGCTCTGTTTCCGTATTCCGCAATCTTTCCGTCGGCAATTACATAAATGCAATCCGCATTCCGAACGGTTGAAAGCCTGTGTGCAATCATAATAACCGTTTTACCCTCGGAAAGCTTTGCGAAAGCTGTCTGCACCTTTACCTCATTATCGGGATCCGCAAAGGCGGTCGCCTCGTCCAAAATGATAATCGGAGCGTTTTTCAGCACCGCACGGGCGATGGCAATTCTCTGCATTTCACCGCCGGAAAGATAAACTCCTCGACTTCCGATAACGGTATTGACACCGTCGGAGAATTTTTCGATAATATCCATACACTGCGCAGCCCTAAGCGCATTTAAAACTTCTTCATCCGTGGCATTGGATTTGCCCATTTTAACATTATCGAGAATGGACGCTTTGATGAGCTTGCTGTTTTGGAACACAAATGAAACCGTGTTCATAAGTTCGTCCTTGGGAATATCACGAACATCAACGCCGCCTATTTTGATACTTCCCGAATTTACATCAAAAAATCTTGAAATAAGGCTTGCAAGCGTTGATTTTCCGCCGCCGGACGGACCGACAAACGCAACCGTCTGTCCGTCTTTTATTTTCAGCGATATATCCGAAATAACCTCTTTTTTACCATCATAGCTGAAATGAACGCTTTCAAGTTCAACAGACGCATCTTTCGGCATTTGCGGATTGTTTCCGACACTCATAGGCTCGGCATTAAGCACGCTATCAATTCTTTCGATAGCGTCGCCGATAACCATACCCTCCTCGCTCATAT
>USLC01000193.1 GCA_900555375.1 uncultured Eubacteriales bacterium | reverse complement strand
CCGCCACTGTGAAAGGTGATATTCCTCAAGCTTGATATCGCCGCGTTCTATCGCGTCCAAAATATCCTGCGCCCACGGAACAAGCAGCCAAACAATTGTACAGCGTTCTTCAGACGCGGTACGCAGAATCCACTCGGGTTTTATTCCCTTTAAAAGTACCGCCTTTCCGCCCGAAATAAGGCTTCCGAACCAATGCATTTTTGCGCCCGTGTGATAAAGCGGCGGTATGCATAAAAACACATCGTCTTTTGTCTGACCGTGATGATTCTGTTCAACACGGCAGGAGTGTATAAGGCTTCTGTGCGCGTGAACTATCGCCTTTGGGAAGCCCGTAGTACCCGACGAGAAGTATATAGCCGCCTCGTCCTCTTCGCAAAGCTTTGTCTTGGGCGAGTGAGCCGAGCAATATGTAACAAGCTTGTCATAGCTTTCGGCAAACGTAGGGCAGTCGTCACCGACATAAAAAAGGCACTGAACCTTTTTCAAGCGGCCGCATATCGACTCAACACGTCCCGTAAATTCGGGGCCGAAGACAAGCACGTCCGCTTCGGCAAGTCCGACGCAGTATTTTATTTCATCGGCGGTGTATCTGTAGTTAAGCGGAACGGCAATCGCGCCCGTTTTTAATATTCCGAAGTATATCGGCAGCCATTCAAGGCAGTTCATAAGAAGAATTGCAACCTTGTCTCCCTTTTTTATACCTCGGCTGAGCAGCAGATTAGCAAAGCGATTAGCCTTTCTGTCAAACTCCTTCCACGTGATTTCGGAACGAAAAGCGTCTTTGTTGCTTCCCTCTATCAACGAATAGTCGCGCCAAGTGATATGATGCTCTTCCGCGCTGGGGGGATTTATCTCTACCAATGCCACATCATCGGGAAACTCTTTCGCGTTTCTTTCAAGTAAATCAGTAATAACCATTTTAAGCTCTCCTTGTATCTTATAAATCTTTAAAATCTTAATTATACTTTATCAGTCGCCCAAATACTCTTTTCTGTGAACGCTGACCGTCTCTTCATAGCATTCAAACGCCTTATCGACAAACTTTTTATCGGGAGATTTGGTAAAAAGGCTTACAAGCGGAACAATAATCATTCCCGCAAGCATCGCAAACGCACCGCAGTTTATCGGCGACTGCAAAACAGCCGGAAGGCTTGACTTTGCAAGCATATTTAAAAGCATAATTCCCACGCCGAATATAAACGATACCCAAACCGATGCGGCAGACGCAGTTTTATTATAAAGCCCGTAAATAAACGGAGCCAGAAAAGCACCCGCAAGCGCCCCCCACGAAATTCCCATCAGCTGTGCGATAAATGTAACATTGCTTTTATATTGCATAATCGCAATAACAACCGAGATAAGTATAAACACAACTATAAGGCTTCTTATGCAGATAAGCTGCTTCTTTTCGTCCATCTTCTTTACTATATGCCCCTTAAGCAAATCAAGGGTAAGGGTAGAGCTTGAAGTCAGTACAAGCGATGACAGCGTAGACATAGACGCCGATAAAACAAGAATCACGACAATACCGATAAGTATATCGGGAAGCCCGCTGAGCATAGCCGGAACAATCGAATCATATCCGCCCGCAGCAATATCAACCTTATCCGCAAACAGACGTCCGAAGCCGCCGAGGAAGTAACATCCGCCGGCAACGACAACCGCAAACAGCGTTGATATAACGGTTCCCTTTTCTATCGCCTTTTCGTTTGTAATAGAGTAGAACTTCTGAACCATCTGCGGAAGCCCCCACGTTCCGAGCGATGTGAGAATAACCACGCATAAAAGTCCAAAGGGGTCAGGACCGAAGAAGGATGCAAACGCGCCCGGAACATCGGTCACTTTAGCGTCCTGTACATTTGCAAGCTGTGATATCGACGCCATAAATCCGCCCTTTTGCATAAGAACCGCCGCAATAACCGCTACAATTCCCACAAGCATAATTATGCCCTGTATAAAGTCGTTTACAGCCGTTGCCATATATCCGCCGGCAATAACGTAAAATGCCGTAAGCACCGCCATAGCAACTATACACACGCTGTAATCGATATTAAAAGCCATAGCAAACAGTCTTGAAAGTCCGTTGTAAAGAGACGCGGTATAAGGAATCAAAAATACAAATACAATTATCGATGCCCCTATTTTCAAGCCCTCGCTTTGGTATCTCTTGCCGAAGAACTCGGGCATTGTCGCGCTTTCAAGATGCTGCGTCATAAGCCTTGTTCTTCTGCCCAGAACGACCCAGGCAAGAAGCGAGCCGAGAATAGCGTTTCCTATTCCTATCCAGGTAGACGCCAGTCCAAACTTCCACCCAAACTGTCCGGCATAGCCTACAAAGATTACGGCTGAAAAGTAAGAGGTTCCGTACGCAAAAGCAGTAAGCCACGGACCGACCGAACGTCCGCCGAGGACAAAGCCGTTTACGTCGGTTGCGTGCTTTCGGCAGCTTACGCCGACCGCAACCATAACGGCAAAGAATAAAACCAACATACAAATTTTAAGAATCATTTAAACCAACCCTTTCTTGATTAAGGGCATTAAAAAACGCCCTCATATTGATTATG
>USLC01000192.1 GCA_900555375.1 uncultured Eubacteriales bacterium | reverse complement strand
GTCAACTATATGTATTACCTCTTTTGCTCTTAAATCGCTGAATTTAATCACCATTTTATCAGTACTCCTTTAACTAAATAACAAAAAGCCTCACAGTAAATACTATGAGGTCTTTATGTAAATATTACATATTGTTCAATTATTGCGGAATAACAGAATCGGCAAGACAGCCGTCGAATATAAACTCAGCAGGACCGGTTTTTATAACCGTTCCGTCGCGCTTGCATATGATTTTTAAATCCCCGCCGAGAACCTTAACGGTTATCTCTGTATCATAGTCGCACAATCCGTTTAAAACCGAAGCAACAACCGAGGCGCACGCACCTGTGCCGCAGGCCATTGTCTCACCGTTGCCTCTTTCCCAGACGCGCATTTTAAGCAGGTCGCGGTCTATGACCTGAACAAACTCTGTATTTATGCGCTGCGGGAAAAACTCGTGATGTTCAAACTTTGGTCCAAGTTCTTCAACGTCAACATCGTCCACGTTTCTTACATACACAACGGCGTGCGGATTTCCGATAGACACACCGGTAATGCGATACTCAGAGCCGTCAACCTTTATGGGACGGTGGATAACACTGTCGCCGTCCATATTAATCGGTATTTTTGACGGAACAATCACAAACTTGCCCATATCAACCGTAACCTCTTTTACAATGCCATCAGTAATATTAAGCGTGATTTTCTTTATTCCCCCAAGAGTTTCAAGCGTCATTTCGGTCTTGCTTGTAAGACCCTTTTCATACACATATTTGCCTACGCATCTTAATGCGTTTCCACCGATTTCAGCCTCAGAGCCGTCGGCGTTAAAGAGACGCATCTTAAAATCGGCTATATCGGACGGCAGAATCAGTACAAGCCCCTCTGCCCCTATTCCGAAATGAACATCAGCACAGACCTTGGACAGCTCGTTCGGATTGGTAACGTTTTCGTTAAAACCGTTTACGTATATATAGCTGTTACCCAGTCCCTGCATCTTGGTAAACTTAATCATTATCCAAAACCCCCATTATAAACTTTCCAAATCGATTTTCTCGCGCTTATCTATCGGCGTATAAGACAGGCGTTTAACCGTGCTTTTATAAGCCGGGCGGATAATCTTGTTGTTTGTCATTACCTCTTCGATACGATGCGCACACCAGCCGACAATACGCGACATAGCAAATATCGGCGTGTAAAGCTCCTGCGGAAGCTTAAGCATCTGATATACAAGCCCCGAGTAAAAGTCAACGTTAACACACATATCCTTTTCTATTCCGCGAACTTCGCGGAATGCCTGCGGAGCAAGCTTTGCAACCGTGTTATAAAGAGCAAACTCCTTCTCAAAGCCTGATTCTTCGGCAAGCAGAGCAGCGCGCTCTTTTAAAATTATCGCACGCGGGTCAGACAGAGTATAGACAGCGTGACCTACGCCGTAGATGAGACCCTTTCCGTCGCCGGCTTCTTTATTCAAAATCTTTTTGAGGTAGTTCATAACCTCGGTCTCGTCTTCCCAGTTATGAACGTTTTTCTTAATCTCTTCCATTTGAAGAAGCATTTTGTGGTTTGCACCGCCGTGCTTCGGTCCTTTAAGAGAGCCGACCGATGCCGATATTGCAGAATACGTATCCGTTCCGGTAGACGACAGCACACGAACTGTGAAGGCTGAATTGTTTCCGCCGCCGTGTTCCGCCTGAAGAATCATAGAAAGGTCAAGCGTCTGCGCCTCAAGCGGAGTAAACTGCTTATCCGTCCTTATCATATATAAAAAGTTCTCAGCCGCGGACAGCTCTGTGTTAGGATTATGCAGGACAAGGCTTTCACCGTCAAAATAATGCCTTTTACAGCTGTATGCATCCGCGATAAGTACGGGAAATCTTGCGATTAAATCAAGACTTTGCCTTAAAAGATTGGGAACGGAAGTATCATCGGGATTATCGTCGTAAGAATAAAGCGCAAGAACCGAACGTCCAAGCTTGTTCATAATATTCTTACTCGGCGCTTTAAAAATCATATCCTCTGTAAATTCATCAGGAAGTCTGCGCTTCATCGCGATAAGCTTTGTAAAATCTTCAAGAAGCTTTGCATCGGGAAGGAAGCCGAAAATCAAAAGAAACGCAGTTTCTTCAAAGCCGAAACGCCCTTCGCTTTCGCACGCTTTTATAATATCTTCTATATTAATGCCGCGGTATCTCAGCTTGCCCGGAATGGGAGACTTGTTTCCTTCGTCCATAACATAGCCGTGAACCTCGCCGATAGATGTAAAGCCTGCAAGAACACCTGTGCCGTCTGCATTTCTAAGCCCCGTTTTAACATTATATTCATTATAGTAATGTGACGGAATAGAGTTCCACGCCGAATTTCGGTCGTGTATCAGCTTGATGTACTTATCAATGCTCTTATCCATATCGGTCTGCATCGCCTTAAATTCAAATTTATCCATACCGGTCACCTCTGTTTTGATTTTAAACTGCTTTAAATTATAGTATATCTCAAATAACCCGCTAAGTCAAGAAAAATTTAACATTATCATATATTTTTCTCAAAAAAGCTTGATTATTCAAGATAATCCTTAAGCTTACGGCTT
>USLC01000191.1 GCA_900555375.1 uncultured Eubacteriales bacterium | reverse complement strand
CAATTCTTGATGTGTATGAGATGGATGCTGCCAGCAACCGCGGCGTTGAGAGTATACGCGAAATCCGCGAAGAGGTAATATATGCTCCTGTCGGATGTAAATATAAGGTTTATATAATAGATGAGGTTCATATGCTGACAACCGAGGCGTTTAATGCCCTGCTTAAAACCCTTGAGGAACCGCCCGAACATACTATATTCATTCTTGCAACAACCGACCCGAACAAGCTTCCGCAGACAGTATTGTCAAGATGCCAAAGATTTGACTTTAGGCGTATAGGGGCAGATGATATAGTAAGGCGGATAAGCCGTATTGCAGAGGCAGAGGGTATAGATATAACGCCCGATGCGGCAGAGCTTGTGGCAGAGCTTGGCGACGGTTCTATGAGAGACGCGATAAGCACTCTGGACCGCTGCGCAGCTTTCGGAGGCGAAAAGCTTACAACCGAAAGAGTGGGAGAAATAACGGGAATCATAGGCAGCAAAAGGCTGTTTGATATAGCCGACGCCGTTGTGAAAGACAGCGCCAAAGATGCGCTTGCTGTTTCGGGCGAGGTTTTAAATGCGGGTAAAGAGGCACAGTTCTTGCTTGAAAATTTAATTGAGCATTTCAGAGCACTTCTTATCTGAAAAACAACGGATAAGCCTGCCGCTATGCTTGAAAAGACCGAACAGGCGGCGGAAAGATATTCAAAGCAGGCGGAGAAGTATTCGGCGGAGAGAATTTTATACTCGATAAAAGCACTGAGCGATTGTCTTGCTCAGGCGAAATGGCTGTCTAAGCCGAGAATAGCCGTTGAGACGGCTATGGTCAAGCTTTGCAGCCCAAGCTACAGCTCTGATACGGACGCTTTGCTTGCAAGAATAGAAAAGCTTGAAACCGCTGTTGCAAATTTAAGCAGCGGAGCCTATGTGACGGCGCCGCCGACGGCTGACACGGATTCGGCACAGCCGCAAAAAGGCGACGGGGGCGGTTCGGTAAAGAGCGATGCGGAAAACGGGAAAGAAGATACAGAGGCAAGCGGCGGTCAGACAGCGGAGGAATGTGTATTTTGGGCGGACGCATTAAATGAAATAAAAAAGGAAAGCAAGGCGCTTTACGCGTTTTTGTATAATGCGGATGTGTGTATAAAAGGTGAGATTGTAGAGATTCAGGTTGCCGGGAAGGTTGCGTATAACAAAATTGCAACACCTAACGGGATAGATTATCTTTCCAAACTGCTGAGCCGTGTGTCGGGCAGTACCTTCCGTGCAAAAGTTCTGATAAAAGGCGAAGGCGGAGCGGACGAAAAAGATAAGGCAGAGCCGTCGATAAACGATTTGGCGGCAAAAGCGGCTATGTTTGGAGACAGAATAGACATAGTATAACGTAAGGGGATGTGTGAATTTTGGAATCGAGCATAAGTGAGTTAAAAAAGTATATTTCGGAGAAGTACAGATTCCGTACAGAGCTGCACGCGCATACATCGCTCGTAAGCTCGTGCGCGGACTTCCCTCCCGAAGAGGTAATAAGACGCTATGCGGCAATAGGCTATGATGCGATAGCGGTTACAAATCATTTTACCTACGGTTACAGATTTGAAAGATTTGATAAAGAGCCGTCCGCAGAGGAATTTGTAAATTGGTATATGACTGATTTCTATGCCGCAAAGAAAGCGGGCGAAAAGTATGAAATAACCGTGATTTTGGGTGCCGAGCTGAGGTTTGCCGAGAATCAGAACGATTATCTGGCATATGGAATAGACGAGGATACTTTAATCGAGATTTATGACAGGCTTCCGTATGGGATTGCGGACTTCCGCAATTCCGAAAGGCTTAAAAACATACTTTTGGTTCAGGCACATCGTTTCAGAAACAATATGGAGTATGCAGACCCGTCGCTTTTGGACGGAATAGAAACATTTAATATGCATAACGGACATAATTCGAGGATAGGCAAAACGGTTAAGTTTGCCAAGGACGAGGGGTTTAAGATTGTAACGGCGGGGTCTGACTTTCACCACGACGGCGGTGAGGGAATGGCGGCTCTCAGAACAGCCGAGCTGCCCGATGATTCTTATAGGCTTGCAGATATATTGCGGGGCGGAGACTACGCCTTTGAAATAGCGGAAAATTCGATAATATTGCCGTAAACCCGTCAAAGACAACAAATCAAAATATTCCGAAGTTATGCCGATTAAGGCGGGTTCGGACTTAAAGATAAAATTTTAAATTAAAAAAAGAAATAGAATATTCTCAAAAATACTCTTCAGACTTAATTAATTTACAAAATGAAAAAAGGGTAATTGAAAGTAAAATAAGATATAGACAAGATGAGGATAGTGATAGATTATTAAAAATACAGCAAGACCAAAAAAGAAAAGCAGAATTATATAAAAAGTGGGATGATGTTAGCAATATGAAATTAGAGTTTGATCCTAATTCATTTATATGTCCAACTTGTAAAAGAGAATATGAAACCGACAAAATTGAGGAAATGAAAAAGCAATTTGAAAATAACTTAAATGTACATAAGAAGAGTGAACAAGATGCAATAAATAAAGAAGGACAGGCGATTAATTTAAGGCTAGACGAAAATACAA
>USLC01000190.1 GCA_900555375.1 uncultured Eubacteriales bacterium | reverse complement strand
CATACTCAGAACAAATATTTCTTGTAAGCATCTTAAGACCACCCTTAGCAGCAGCGTAAGCTGATACAGTTTCACGGCCAAGTTCTGACATCATTGAACAGATGTTTATAATCTTACCGTGACCCTTCTTAATCATTGAAGGAATAACTGCCTTTGATACGATAAACGGAGCGTTAAGGTCAACGTCTATAACCTGTCTGAATTCCGAAGCCTTCATCTCTGTCATCGGGATTCTCTTTATGATTCCCGCATTATTTACGAGAATGTCTATAACGCCGACTTCCTTTTCAACGGTTGCCACAAGATTGTTTACGGCATCCTCATCCGTTACGTCGCAGACATACCCGTGAGCGTCAATACCCTCTGCCTTGTATGCCGCAATACCTTTGTCAACAAGCTCTTGCTTGATATCGTTAAAAACGATTGTTGCACCTGCCTCGGCAAATCCCTTTGCGATAGCAAAGCCGATTCCGTATGAAGCGCCTGTTACAAGTGCGATTTTTCCGTCAAGTCTGAAATTCATAATCTTGTCTCCTTTCAAAATTTATATTATCGGCGGTGGCTTACTCCCGCCGAAAATATTTTTTATCTTAAATCTTTTGTCTCTATTCCGTCCATATCGGTAAACTCTTGGTTTTCGCCGCACATAGCCCAGATAAACGAATAAGCGCGTGTACCTACACCGCTGTGTATTGACCAGCTTGGGCTGATAACCGCCTCTTCGTTATGCATAATAATGTGACGCGTCTCATCGGGCTCGCCCATCATATGGAAGACAACATCGTTTTCATCCATATCAAGATAAAGATATACTTCCATTCTTCTGTCGTGGGTGTGGCATGGCATCGTATTCCATACCGAACCCTCTTCAAGCTGAGTAAGACCCATAGCAAGCTGACAGCTTTGCATTACCTCAGGATGAATATACTGATTTATTACGCGCTTGTTCGCGTCTGCGTCAGCGCCGCAGGGAACTTTTTTCGCCTTTGAAATATCGATTTTAACCGTCGGATATTCCTTATGCGCAGGGCAAGAGCTTACATAAAACTTCGCAGGGTCTTTGGGGTCGGCGCTCTTAAATGTGATTTCCTTATTTCCTCTGCCTATGTAGATGCCGTCGCGCGGTTCCATAACATACTCGGTGCCGTCAACGGTAATAACACCCTTGCCGCCGATATTGATACATCCCATCTCACGTCTCTCAAGGAAGTAATCAGCCGCAAGCTCTTTTCCCGCCTCAAGCGTAAGCGTCTTGTTAACAGGCATAAATCCGCCCGTTATGATTCGGTCAATGTGGCTGTAAACCATTTTAAAGTTGTCAGCCGTAAAAAGACCCGAAATGTGGAACTCTTCTCTTAACCTGTCGGTTGTGTAATGCTTTACATCCTTCGGATTTGAAGCACATCTGATTTCCATAATTAACTCTCCTAACTTGGTTTATTCTTTGTTATACTTATATATTTTACTTAAGTATAGCATTAAAAAATTGCAATGTATTAGCAAATTACAAATAAAATATTGCATTTCTCACAAAGAAGAGTTATAATATAACTATCAGATATCAAAGAAGAAAAGAGGGATATATATGAATGTTATGTACTCAAATTGCTCGGGTGCAATAGATGCGGCGATAAGCGGCAGAGGCTTCAGCTGCTTCTATTCCGAAAAGAACGACCCCAATGACAATATACATCTGCACGCCTGCTGCGAGATTCTGTTTTGTTTGTCGGGCGGAAAGAGCTTTTTTATCAATGACAGAATATATGATGTTTCGGACGGTGATGTGTTTGTTATGAATCAGTTTGAGGCGCACAGGATAACGCCGTATGCCGATTTGCCTTTTAAAAGATACGTTATGCAGATTCATCCCGAATTTTTATATGAAAATTCAACGCCCGAGACCAATCTCGGCTACTGCTTTGACGTCCGCGGCAAAAATATTACAAACCGCATCTCCATAGATAAGGAAGAGCAGGAAAAGCTTTGCCGTATGTTCAGAAAGCTGAGTTTTGACAACGGCTTCGGCGACGATATATTAAAGACAAGCTCTGCGCTTGAAATCATCACAACGGTAAACCGATGCTTTATAGAAAAGAACAAGGGCTATACATATCATTCCGACTTTAAGAACAAAACCCTTGCCGCCGCGGTTGATTATATCAACAAAAACTTTTCAAGCCATATTTCACTTGAAATTGTCGCCAAAAACAGTTATGTTTCCGTCAATACGCTGTGCAATCTTTTTAAGACTCATATGGGCACAACGGTTACAAAATATATTACCTCTAAGCGAATGACCGAGGCAAAAAAACTTCTTCAAAGCGGCGAAAGCGTATCTATGACCGCCGAGAAGTGCGGCTTTACAGATTACACAACGTTCATACGCGCTTTTCGGCGTTCCATCGGCATGTCGCCCGGCAGCTATCAGAAAATGCTTAAAAAATAGCTTAAAATATGTCCGATTGCCGCTCTTTCTCTTGACACAAGGGACTAAGTGGTATAAAATATTAAATAATTCTTAATTAAAAAACAAGGAGACTTAAAATGCGTGTTTTAATGACAACAATGCAGCTTGATATAGGCGGAGCGGAAACTCATA
>USLC01000189.1 GCA_900555375.1 uncultured Eubacteriales bacterium | reverse complement strand
ACCGCCGCGGAGTATTCCGCGGCGATAAAATTTTACAGAGTTTTTAAAAATGCCAAAAGACGCTTAGCAATCTTTTCGGCGCCCGCATCGCTTGGGTGAAGCCCGTCGGGCATATATAATTCCTTTAATACCTCAACCTCGGGCTGAAGACCGCTTACGGAATACAAATCCAAAGTGGGGATAGCGTAATATCTCGTAACCTCTTTGATTATATCCACATATCTTGAAAGCGGTGCCTGATTTCTTACGCCCATTGAATTAATCTCATTGTTTTCACATACGCGGTGGAGAGGGGTCATAAATACAATATCCGCCTTCGGATACTTGTTAATCAGCTTTTGACAAAGGGTGTGAAGCGCCCCGTAGAAAGTATGTACATCGCGGCTTTCAAACGAACCGAGAGCCGCGTCGCCGTGGCCGTAATCATTTGTCCCTCCGAAGACCACAATGATGTCTGCGTCATCGACCATCTCATCTGCGCGCATAACAAAGTCAAGATCCCATCTTTTTTCATCTGACGGCGTTGTCTGACGTGCAATTCTTGTTCCGCCGATTCCGTAGTTTCTGACCTCTGCGCCGCTCAGTCTGCCAAAGACCGAAACGTAGTTATTTTCGGGACAGGATGCACCCACGCCTTCGGTGATACTGTCACCCAAAAAATTTATTTTTTTGCCTTTTAAGTCCATTTTTATTCCTCCGCATTCGGTTATATAAAATTTAAAGTTTTACTCAGTATAGCACAGTTTTTGCCCGATTAAAAGATGTTGACATAAATAATTAAAAAATTCGGTATAATCATACAAATATCAGGATAAAACCCTATATATTTTAATAAAAAATTTGGTTTAATTTTCAAAAAACTCTTGTGGAAAAATACGTTTTGTGGTATAATATTAAAGTATAGAGTTATGCTCAAAGGCGAATTTTTGCGGCATAATATTGAGGAGTGTTTTACGTGAGAATTTTATGTGAACAAGAGGTCTTGAACGAAGCGGTTTCGGTTGTCTCAAGGGCGGTTTCAAGCAGAAGCAGCCTGCCCGTTTTAGAGGGTATTTATATCAAGGCGGAAGAGGACGGAACAGTTAAGCTTACGGGCAACGATATGGAAATAGGGATAGAGGCGGTTGTTGAAGCAGAGGTTATGCAGCCGGGCGAGATTGTGATAAACGCAAAGATGCTTGGCGGAATCGTTCGTTCGCTTGCCGCGGGTAAGGTCAGCATTGAAACGAATGACAATAACCAAACTCTTATAAAAAGCGGCGGCGCAAAGTTTGAGATTGCGGGCATAGCGGCAGATGAGTTCCCCGACTTGCCGATTGTGGATAAAGAATATTCTATCAGTATCCCGGCAAATATTTTAAAGGATATGATTAACAAGACGGGATTTGCCGTTGCGGTGAGCGAGAATAATCCAATTTTGACGGGCTGTCTGCTTGAAATCAAAAAGAGCGGACTTACAATGGTTGCGCTTGACGGATTTCGGCTGGCAATGTGCAAAACACCTATGGAAAACGATTTTGAAGAGCATTCTATGATTATTCCCGAAAAATCTCTTAACGAACTCGGACGAATCCTCGGCGATACGGATGAAGAGGTTATGATAACGGCGACATCGCGGAACGCCATATTTATGTTTGACAATTATAAAATGGTTACACGGCTTATCGAAGGCAATTATATAAACTACGAAAGCGTAATCCCCAAGGACAGCGCGATAGAGTTTGACTGCCGTACCGACCAGCTTCTTGAATCGATTCAAAGGGTGTCTTTGATAATATTGAACGATGTTGTTAAAAGCCCCGTAAGATTTAATATCGAGGACGGAAACATTAATATTTCGTGCGCCACATCCGCGGGCAGCGTGGACGATAATATCCCGGTTGATTTAACCGACGCAGCACTTGAGATAGGCTTTTATAACAGATATTTGCTTGAGGCATTCAGGGTTATCAACTGCGAGACGGTACATATAAGACTTAATACGGCGACGGGGCCTATGGTGGTTACGCCGTCTGACGGAGACGAGTTTTTATATCTGATATTACCGCTCAGGCTTCACGCAGAATAGTTGTTTGGAGGGCGTTTGTTGAATGAAGGCTTTGCATTTAGAGCTTGAGAATTATCGGAATTATGCCAAGCAGAGGATTGACTTCGGCAGCGGAGTAAATGTGATATACGGCGATAATGCTCAAGGTAAAACCAATATACTCGAGGCGGTTTACTTCTTTGCTATGGGAAGGTCAAATCGGGCACGCACGGATGCCGAGCTTATTCGTCACGGAGAGGATAAAGCGCGAATCTGTCTTGAATTTACCGACAGCGTCCGCGCTAACACGGCTGAGGCTGAAATTTACCGCGGCAAACGCAAGAAGATTCAGATAAACGAGATACCGATAAAACGCAGCAGCGAGCTTGTGCGCAGATTTAATGTGGTTTACTTCGGACCGGAATATTTAAGCCTTGTTAAAGACGGACCGGGGGTAAGGCGCAGAAATCTTGACATTCTGATAAGTCAGATAAAGCCCGGATATATGGCGGCTTTGGCGGAGCTTAAAAAAATAGTTGAAAGCAAAAATGCGCTGCTTCGGATGGAGCATCCCAACAAGACAATGCTTGA
>USLC01000188.1 GCA_900555375.1 uncultured Eubacteriales bacterium | reverse complement strand
TTTGCTAACGCTTTAAGCTGTGCGCTTAGAGCCAATGACAGGTTTGAAGACGTGGGAAGCGTAAGCGACGGTCTTGAGGCGCTTGAGATGATAGACCTCGCTAAGCCCGACGTTGTTATTTTAGACCTTGTTATGCCGAACCTTGACGGATTCGGCGTATTGGAGAGAATTGAGCCCAACACCAATTCCGACTCGCCCGTATTTATTATGGTAAGTCCGATAGCCAATGAAAAGACCGCGGCAAACGCTATTGCTATGGGAGCGGAATATTTTATGCAAAAGCCGATAGATACAGAGTCGCTGCTGAGCAGAATTTTAATGTTTGCCGATGAAAATGATGCCGTTGAAGAAACAAGGGCAAAAATCGGAACGGATATGCATATTGTTAAGAGACCGCCTCACCGCGATATCGAGACAATGGTGACCGAGATTATTCACGAAATAGGAATCCCTGCTCATATAAAGGGATATCAGTATTTAAGACACGCAATTATAATGGTTGTTGATAATCTTGATGTTATAAACTCGATTACCAAAGAGCTTTATCCGACCGTTGCAAAAGATTTTAATACAACGCCAAGCAGGGTAGAACGTGCAATAAGACACGCTATAGAAGTTGCTTGGGACAGAGGAGACACAGATGTTTTAAATTCTTTCTTCGGTTACACGATAGCAAATTCAAAGGGCAAACCCACAAACTCTGAATTTATAGCAATGATTGCCGACAGACTCAGACTTGAGATGAAGACCACAGCGTAAAGCTTAATGGGTTCATCCGAAAAATTTGGTCAAAACAAAAAGCACCCAACGCCTGCTTGCAGGCCTTCGGGTGCTTTTTTAGTGTTTCGGACAGGTTATTTGTTCTGCATATCCTTTTCGTACTTCTCGATCATCTTTTTAACCATCTGACCGCCGATTGAACCTGCCTGTCTTGAAGTAAGGTCACCGTTGTATCCCTTGTTAAGAGTTACGCCAACTTCGCTTGCGGCTTCCATTTTGAACTGCTCCATTGCAGCCTTAGCCTGGGGTACTACATAGTTATTGCTGTTACTGTTGTTATTATTAGCCATTTTTTTCACTCCTTAAAAATTTTTAAAATTATTTTATAACAGGTTTGTTACGATGTTTATTTTGAAACAACTCATCTTGTTTTATACAGTTAATTATTAGCAATATTTTAAATGTAAAACTGTATATTTTGTCGGATAAAAATTGTTTCTGTCATTATATTGCCCCATTTTTGATAAAATATTATTATTGATTTGATAAAATATTAATATGTTTTTAACTTGCATAAACATATGTGTTGTGGTAAAATTTAATACTGAAGTATAATATAAAAAGATAATTAATTTTAAGGAGTGACTGTAATGTCAAAAAATATCACTTTTTTATATGACAAGGCAAAAGACTTCATCTCTCAGGAAGAGATAGATAACGTTTCCGCACAGGTGAGTGCCGCTCATAAGACAATAAATGAAAAAAGCGGCCCCGGAAGCGATTTTTTGGGTTGGGTTGACCTTCCCGTTGACTATGATAAAGAAGAGTTTGAAAGAATAGAAAAGGCAGCGGCAAAAATCAGAAAGGATTCAGATGTTTTGATTGTAATAGGCATCGGCGGTTCTTACCTCGGAGCAAAGGCGGCGATTGATTTTGTTACCGGTCCGTTTTATAACTATACAGAAAAGCCGCAGATTATCTTTGCGGGCAACAATATAAGTCCCAACTGCTTAAACTCGGTTATCGACTGCTTAGATGGCAAGGATGTGTCGCTTAACGTAATTTCTAAGTCGGGTACAACGACAGAGCCTGCCATCGCATTCCGTGTGCTTAAAAAATATCTTGAGGATAAGTATGGCAAGGAAGAGGCAAAGGGCAGAATTTATGCAACCACCGATAGGACAAAGGGTGCGCTTAAAAATCTTGCGGACGCAGAGGGATATGAGACGTTTGTTGTTCCCGATGACGTGGGCGGAAGATTTTCGGTTCTGACAGCCGTAGGTCTTTTGCCGATAGCTGTATGCGGCGCGGATATCAAGGCAATGATGAAGGGCGCGGCGGATGCACGCGAACTTTACGCAAATGATGACCTTGCGTCAAACGAGTGCTATCAGTATGCCGCTGTAAGAAATATTCTGCACAGAAAAGGCAAATCGGTTGAGATGCTTGTAAACTACGAGCCCGAGCTTCAGTATTTTATCGAATGGTGGAAGCAGCTTTACGGCGAGAGCGAAGGCAAGGACGGAAAGGGTATATTCCCTGCGGGCGCAAGCTTTTCGACAGACCTTCACTCTATGGGACAGTATATACAAGACGGCAGACGCCTTATGTTTGAAACCGTGCTTTATGTTGAAGAGCCTAAAAGAGACCTTATAATAGAAGAGGACGCAGCAAATGTTGACGGTCTTAACTTCCTTGCAGGTAAAGGTATGGATTATGTAAACAAAAAGGCGTTTGAGGGAACATATCTTGCGCATAATGACGGCGGCGTTCCGAACCTTGTTATTAAGCTTAAAAGCCTTGACGAATATACCTTCGGTCAGCTTGTGTACTTCTTTGAAAAGGCTTGCGGAATCAGCGGTTATATGCTTGGAGTAAATCCGTTTAATCAGCCGGGTGTTGAAAGCTATAAGAAAAATATGTTCGCACTTCTGGGCAAGCCC
>USLC01000187.1 GCA_900555375.1 uncultured Eubacteriales bacterium | reverse complement strand
CGGGCGGCGCGGAAAACAGTTTTTTTGAAAAGTGGTCGGGCATAAGCGCGGGTGTGAACGCGGCGCGGGCCGAATATCTTAAAATCGATTGCAGAATCGGGATTCTGCCCGAGCTTGTCTCAGCGCTTGCCGAGGTACTTGTTCTTTCTCTCGGCGTGTGGCTTATAATGAACAATCGATTTACGATCGGTATGCTTCTTGCCTTCGGCGGATTTTTGACGGCGTTTTCCAAGCCTGCAAGAAAAATTATTGCCGCAGGAGAGAGCGCGGGCGAGCTTAGATGTGATATCGAGCGTATCGGCGATGTGATGAATTATCCCGAGGGCACAAGGTATGAGGCAGATGATAAGCGTGAATACGATAAGCTTTCAGGCAGCATAGAGCTTTCGGGTGTGACATTCGGATATTCGCCGCTTGACGAGCCGCTTATAAAAAATTTTAGTATGAAGGCTTCGCCCGGGCAGAGAATTGCCATAGTCGGCGCATCGGGTTGCGGAAAATCGACGGTAGCAAAGCTTATAGCAGGACTTTATAAGCCGTCAGGCGGAAGCATTCTGTTTGACGGAAAGCCGATAGATAAAATAGACAAAGCAGAGTTTACAGGCTCTGTCGCGGTTGTTGACCAAGAGGTAACGCTGTTTGCCGACTCGGTTGCAAGCAACATAAAAATGTGGGATAATTCAATCGAAGATTTTGAGATGATACTGGCGTGCCGCGATGCGGGGCTTCACGATATGATAACAGAGCGCGATGGCGGCTATAACTGCGAGGTTTATGAAAACGGAAAGAACTTTTCGGGCGGTGAAAAGCAGCGGCTTGAGATTGCAAGGGCGCTTGCTCAGGACCCTACGATAATAGTTATGGACGAGGCGACAAGTGCGCTTGACAGCGTGACAGAGCACGAGGTTATAAAGTCAATATCGGAAAGAGGGATAACCTGTATAATAATTGCGCACAGACTTTCGGCTATACGCGACTGCGACAATATAATAGTTATGGAAAACGGAACCGTCGCCGAGAGCGGAACGCACGATGAGTTGTATCGCTTAAACGGCGTGTATACAAAACTGATTTCAAGCGAGTAAAGGGGGATATCCGTGGGTTGGTTTGATGAACAAATAAGGCAGAGAAAAAAGTATGATGCGGATATCCTGTCGGACGCGCTTTGCGATATAGCCGATGCGGTAACGGGTGAAAAAGTTCCGCGTACGGGCGGAAATGCTAAAGATGAGATAGATAAGATACTTGAGTTTTACGGCACAAAAAGCCGTGACCTGCCGGGTTCGATAAAGGATATCGGTGATAAGGCAGAGTATCTTATAAGATACGGCGGAATAATGAAGCGGCAGGTGACTTTGAAGCGCGGCTGGCATAAAGACGCCGCATATCCTATGCTTGCGAGGCTTAAAGACGGTACGCCGACCGCGCTGATACCGGGAAAGTATTCAGGCTATTTTTATACGGATAAAGACAGCGGAAGAAGAGTAAAAGTTACGGCTGAGACCGAAAAACTGTTTGAAGACAGCGCGTATTGTTTTTATAAGCCGTATCCGCTTAAAAAGTTAAGTGAGAGAGAGCTTTTAAAGAATATCCTCGGCGCGGTCGGCAGGGCTGATATTTATCTTTTTGTGCTTATGAGCGCCGCCGCGCTTGCGATATCGCTTATCGTGCCGAGCGTGTACAGAGTAATGTTTTTATACATAGCAAACGGCAGAAATGCCGAACCGCTTGTATTTGCCGCACTTGCTCTTATATGCATTGCGATTGGCACAAACTTAATCACGGCGGTTAAAAGGGCGATATCGGGCAGAATCAAAAACAAGCTTGAGCTATCGTGCGAGTCGGCGGTTATGATGCGTATTCTGTCGCTGCCCGCAGCCTTCTTTAAAAAGTACGGTTCGGGCGAGCTGTCAGAGAAAATGCAGTCTGTTGACGAGTTGTGCGAGGCGATTTCGGAAACGGTTATCTATGCCGGAATCACATCGATTCTGTCTCTTGCATATTTTATCTGGATAGCGGTTTTTACGCGCGCATTGCTGCTTCCGGCGCTGATTACGGCTGCGCTTTTGACCGCGCTTTCGGTTATACTGATAATTGTACAGTCGGGTGTGACAAAAAAGCAGACTATGCTTGATTCAAAAGAGCAGGGCATAAGCTATTCTTTAATCTCGGGCATTTCCAAAATCAAGCTTGTCGGCGGCGAAGCAAGAGCCTTTGCAAAATGGGGCAGGGTATACGCCGAAAAGGCAAAGCTTATGTATAATCCGCCGCTGATTTTAAGGCTTGGAACCGCCGTGCACGTTTTAATAACGGTCTTGGGAAGCGCGTGGATTTACCACACCGCCGCAAGGTCAGGTATGCAGGCGGCTGACTTTTACGCATTTGCCGCCGCGTACGGAATGATAACCGCCGCGGAGACAGCGTTTTTAAGCTCTGTCGGGAGAATAGCAAGGATAAGACCCAAGCTTAAAAATATACAGACATTTTTCAAAGAAGAACCCGAGGCATCTGCGGATAAGCAGACTGTTACGCGGCTGTCGGGCGGAATAGAATTAAACAATGTTATGTTTAAATACAATGACAGTAAAATGATTTTTAATAATCTGTCGCTTAAAATCCGCCCGGGAGAATATGTTGCCGTTGTCGGAAAGACGGGCTGCGGAAAGTCCACCCTTTGCAAGATGATCCTG
>USLC01000186.1 GCA_900555375.1 uncultured Eubacteriales bacterium | reverse complement strand
TAAGATTTTTCGGCAAAATTATTTAAAATAATTTTAAAAAAGGTCTTGCGGAATCAATTCGCTTATGTTACAATAATAGTACAATAATTTAATTTCATTTACAAGAGAGGTGAGCAGAGTGGACAGCTGTGATAATTGCGGGCGAAGTAGACAGAATATAACAGACACTCGGGTTTCGGGCTGTGATTTTGTTATTGCGGCAGTTTACTTTGCACATAGCTTATTTCTGTAAAGTATTTGACCTTTCCCGACTCATTGTTTTTTTGAATCAAACGATTCTGTTGTTTACGGCCTGAAATTACCATCAGAATATATAAAACGCAAATACATATGCGGCTTTGCCGCTCTTTTGTGTTTGTTTTGCTGCGGCAAAATTTAATCTTTATGCAACAGACCGCCCACAGCGATAATGCATATGATAAAATGTGAGAAAGGATGGTGTTACCGATGGACGATAATACAAACAAAAATTCTGAAATACTTGAAAACGGCTCTCGCGAGACTTTGAACAATACGTCTGCGCCCGATAAGGACGAGGCAACCGAAAATATCTCAAATTCAGAGCTTAATGATATCCTTGACCAGAATCAGGACGATTCTTCAAATGAAGAAGACAATGCGGAAGAACCGATACAAAAACCTGATTATGAGAAAGAAATTATAGATATTATACGCGGAAACGCGTCACCCAAGTATATGCGCGACAAGCTTGACGACTATCACGAAAATGATATAGCTGAGGTTTTGTCAAAGCTTACCATTGAAGAAAGAAAAAAACTTTACAGAGTTTTAACACGCGACAAGCTCTCTGAAATATTTGAATATACAGATGAAGATGACGCAAGCATATACTTAAACGAGATGGATTTGCGCAAAGCGGCGGCAATTATCTCAAGCCTTGATTCGGACACGGCGGTTGATATTCTGCGTGAGATTGACAGAAATAAGCGTACTGTTATCATAGATTTGATGGACGTGGACGCGCGAAACGACATTGCTCTTATTGCATCGTTTGACGATGATGAAATAGGAAGCAAAATGACCACAAATTATATTTCAATCCGCGAAAACCTTACCGTAAAAGAAGCGATGACCGAGCTTGTTGACCAGGCGGCAAAAAACGACAACATATCTATGATTTTTGTTGTAGACGATATGGACACATTCTACGGAGCAATCGACCTTAAGGACTTGATTATCGCACGCAGATATGATTCTCTTGAAGATATAATAATTACATCTTTCCCTTATGTTTACGGACAGGAAAGCATAGACGACTGTATCGAAAAGCTTAAAGACTACTCGGAAGACTCGATTCCTGTTCTTGATAACAACAATCGTTTGCTTGGCGTCATCACTTCACAGAGTATCATTGAAGTTGTGGATGATGAGATGGGCGAAGACTATGCACGTCTCGCCGGCTTGACCGCCGAAGAAGATTTGGCAGAGCCGCTTAAAGACAGTCTTAAAAAACGTTTGCCGTGGCTTCTTATTCTTCTCGCTCTCGCTTTGATTGTGTCATCGGTTGTGGGTGCGTTTGAGGCAGTTGTTTCACAGCTCACTTTGATTATGGCGTTTCAGTCGCTTATTCTTGATATGGCAGGTAACGTCGGCACACAGTCTCTGGCTGTTACCATCAGGGTTTTGATGGACGAATCGCTTACGTTTAAAAACAAGGTAGGGCTTGTTTTTAAAGAAATGCGCGTAGGTTTGTGCAACGGTTTGCTGCTGGGAGTGCTCTCGTTTGCTGCCATTGGGCTGTATATACACTTTTTTAAAGATAAAACATTTATGTTTTCATATGCGGTATCAGGGTGTATAGGTCTTTCGCTTATGCTTGCAATGCTTATTTCAAGTGCGGTGGGAACTCTTATTCCGCTGTTCTTTAAAAGAATAAACGTTGACCCCGCTGTTGCGTCGGGTCCGCTTATCACAACAATAAACGACCTTGTCGCCGTTGTAACATACTACGGAACAAGCTGGGTTCTGCTTATAAATATTATGCACCTGGCGGGTTAACTGCTCTTTTTGCCCTTCGGCTTTTAAGCCGAAGGGCTTTGTTCTATTTGACATCTTTTCGCATATAGTTTAATTATACAGTTAGACAAGCCGGAGGATTAATGAATGCGAAAATACAAAGCCTTTATTATTGATTTAAAAACTATATGCAAAAATGCTGCCGTGCTTACTCTCACGGCCGCGGTTGCGGCAACCGGATTATACATTGCAAGCAAAACGTCTTTTTTTAATATCCGTTCACCCGAAAAAATTGTTACAAACAACAATCCGATAATCGGAGCGGTTGAAACCGAGCCGTTAAACGGAGCGGAACTTATGCACAAAGCATTTTCAACTCTTTCAAAAATTATAATAGGTTATGCCGCAGGCGATAACGAATCGCTTTTAAGGGCGTCGCTGCCGATTTATCGTGCCGCAACGTGCCGCGGCTCTGTTTTAATTGTATCACAAAACGATTCGGCATCTTCTTCCGCCGCCGAAGGAACTGATGTTTCGGATACGTCCGATTATACGGGCGAAGCGCAATCGGATATTCCCGAGGACAAGCGTGCACCCATTAAACAGATTGACGCCTCACAGCGGCTTTCAAACGGCGCGGTCGTTGCCATCGGCAACGAAACCTCTTACGGAATAGATATAAACAATATGCTCTCTCAAAAACCCGATATAAATATGGCGGGGG
>USLC01000185.1 GCA_900555375.1 uncultured Eubacteriales bacterium | reverse complement strand
CTCGCGCTGTCTGATAACATCATCGGTCATAACTCCGTCGCCGCAATTTGCAAAGTCATTCTTCTTCTCTTCAATAAGAAAATCAATTCCGTAAAGAGCGACACGGCGATAGTCTCCTACTATTCTTCCTCTGCCGTAGGTATCGGGAAGACCTGTGATAATCTTATTATGTCTTGCCTTCTTCATTTCAGGAGTATAAGCGCTGAAAACACCGTCATTATGTGTGCGGCTGTACTCGGTAAAGATTTTGTGAAGCTCGGGGTCGGGAGTATAGCCGTAGGTTTCGCAAGCCTGCTCAGCCATTTTAATTCCGCCAAAGGGCATAAACGCACGCTTTAAAGGCTTATCAGTCTGCAGACCTACAACCTTTTCAAGGTCCTTTGTGTCTTCACTTATATAGCCGGGCTTATGAGATGTAAGCGTTGAAACGATATGTGTGTCCATATCAAGAACGCCGCCTTTTGCGCGCTCTTCTTTCTGAAGCGCCTGAAGCTTGCCCCAAAGTTTGTCGGTACTCTCTGCGGGTCCCGCCAAAAAGTCTTCATTTCCGTCATACGGAGTATAATTTTTCTGAATAAAATCCCTTACATTAATTTCTTCTTTCCAGATACGGCCTTCAAAACCGTTCCACTGTTCAAAATTTTTCATCAGGATTACCTCTCTTTCGCTTTTTATACTTGTATTTTAACACAGTTGATTTTAAATGAAAATACCCAAATCGGAATACTAATATTCCAATTTGGGTATAGCATTATATTATACACGGTTCTATTTTTCAAGCTTGTGTATCACGTTCTTAACCTTACTTATAAAAAGGCTTTCACGGCTGCTCATTTTATAGCCGTTTTTATAAATCAGCACATCTTTGTACTTATTATTTTCAAGGTTGCACTTCTTTTCGACAAGAGGCATTGTATTCAAGATATTTGCGGGAGTCGGAGACGTCCACATATATGTTGTGTGAACGTTTCTCAAAAGCTCGAACTGACTCTCGCGCTCAAAAACAGCAATTTCTTTTTTCTCCTTGCTGCGGTTCATAATTTCACGCGCCTTAGCCGCAGGAATAGACGGAATCGTAAGATATCCGTGCGTAATCTCTATATACTCGTCAAGGTCTGAGTATTCGATTTGCTTTTCCATTGCAAGCGGATTCTGAACCGACATAATAAGCTGATATTCAAACTCCCACAACGGCTCAACGGCAAGGTCGTTTTCCTCAAGAAACTGAAGAAAATATTTTTCGTAAATGGTCTGATACCTTATTATCGCAATATTATTGTCATTATTTATAACGCTGTTTATAGCCATAAGCGAGTTTGTCTCGTGGTAGCTTATGTCGATGTTTTTGCAGCTTGAAAGCTCGGTAACAAATTCGATAAACGCCTGAGCAACATAACAAGCCATAGGAACCGATACGTCGAACCTATGAAAGTCCTCATCGCGGCGCTTATACATATTTTCGACTTCGTCTATTTGAGATACAATATTCTTTGCGTATATAAGGAACTCTGCCCCTTTTTTTGTCGGAACAACCCCCTTTGATGTACGGTTAAAAATCGTTATTCCGATATTGTCCTCAAGCTCTCGGATTGCTTTGCTGAGATGCGGCTGGTTAAGGTACAGATTTTCCGCCGCTTTTGAAATCGAAGCCGTTTTTTCAACCTCAAGCGCATACTTTAAATGCTGTATTTTCACATTCTCATCCTCTTATATAATTAATAATACTAATTATATCATACAAATAAAAATTTGTCAAAAATTTGTTCTTTCGGCTAAAAGAATAGTATTGCTTTGTCAAGAAAAAAGAAAAAAGGATGCGGCTTTATGCAAAAGCCGCATCCTTTTATAATTATCAGTTATATGCCTCGCAGTCGATTCCGAGAGACTTCATATACGTATCGTAATATCCGAAGGATTTTATACTTGTGGTGGTTTTGTTAAGTACAACTCTTGTTGCTCCGTCAACGGTAGCGGTTACACCCGTGAAAAGCACAACCATTCCCGACGGATTCTCTGTTCCGAACTGCTCATTCCAGTATTTTGCCAGATATTCGTTATAATCGGTATTGTCAGACATAGAAGTCTTTTTGGGGGTGCAGAACGAAATCTGTGAATATGCGCCGCTTTCGTTTCTGGTAAGCGAACGCAGATAGAATGTTCCGTTGCCCGGGTCTCTGCCTATCACGCCGTAAGCCGCACACAGGGTTCCGTCGGGCTGAGAAGACATATCTCTTACGGACATATTGTTCATAACCTTTTTGTTAGGAATAATTATGGCCGAGCGATTAGGGTTGTCCCACGATATTTTTGCGTCAAACGCCTCTGAAATTGCACGGAGCGGAACATAAGTTCTGTCATTTACAATCATCGGCTTAACTTCCATTTTAATGCTTTCGGGTTCCGCACTCGGTTCACCGTTTTGGATTTTGTATTTGCCCATCATACTGTTTCCGATTGTAAGCGCCAGAAGCGTATCATAACTTACAATCTGAATATTGTTTGTATCGCTGAACCAATACACGGTTGCGTCAAGCGCCTCTGAAATTGCACGCAAAGGCATCATAGTCCTTCCCTCATATATAAAAGGCTCGTTACCTTCCTCAAATTCCAGCTTATTTCCGCTCTGCCAGCTCTTTAACTTGTAAGCACCACATCCAACTGGTTCACGTCCAAAATCTTTTCCTGCTGCTTCGCATTCTTTAACAGCTCTCTCGC
>USLC01000184.1 GCA_900555375.1 uncultured Eubacteriales bacterium | reverse complement strand
AAGAGAGCTTTTAAAGGCGACCGAGCTGCCCGGAATGAAGGTCTTGCAGTTTGCTTTTTCATCCGATGCAAGCAACGAGTACCTTCCGCATAACTATGACAAAAACTGTGTCGCATATATAGGAACGCACGACAACAGCACTCTTGAGGGGTGGTTGCATTCCGCAGATGAGGGCGAGCTTGAGTACGCACGCAGTTATATGCGCCTGAATCAAAGCGAGGGCGAAAGAATGGGGGTTATTAAAACTCTGATGTCATCCCCTGCTGATGTTGCCATTGTTACAATGCAGGATATTCTTGCCCTTGGCGACAATGCGCGTATGAATGTTCCGTCACAGTTCGGCAAAAACTGGCAGTGGAGACTGACCCTTAACTGGGTATTTTTTGACGATACCTCAAAATGGATTAAAAAGATAACCGATACCTACGGCAGATAATTAAGGAGATACGTAAAATGATAATGATTGACGGCACGGTCGAAACCATAATTTATGAAAATAAAGAAAATGGATATACGGTTTGTGACGTTGCAAGCGCGGGACAGCTGATAACGATGACGGGGTATATGCCGAACCTGACCGAGGGCGAGAGAATCGAAGCGCACGGCGATTGGGTTACACATATGGAATACGGCGACCAGTTTAAAGTTGAATATTATGAAAGGCATATGCCGTCAACCGAAACCGAGATTGAAAAATATCTTGCCTCGGGGCTTCTGCCCGGAATAGGGAAGGTAACGGCAAAAAAGATTGTAAAGGAATTCGGTGCGGACGCGCTTGAGGTTATCGAAAAGACGCCCGATAAGCTTTTGATTATTCCGGGGCTTACAAAGAAAAAGGTTGATGACATATATAAAAAATATGTTGAGCTTATAGGTGTAAGAGAAACAATTATGTTTTTTCAGCAGTTTGGGCTTACTTCTTCGGCGGCGGTCAGAGCGTACAGAATATTCGGCGAGCTTACGGTCGATACAATCAAGGCAAACCCTTATATTATGGTCGGAGTGGTTGACGGAGTAAACTTTTCGTCCGCGGACGCTATGGCTGAAAAGCTTGGGTTTGAGAAAACTTCGTATAACCGTGTTTCGTGCGGAATAAAGTCACTTTTAAGGCAGATAGGATATTTAAACGGACATACGTATCTGCCGCGGCAGTCGGTAACGGGAAATGCAGCATCAAGCCTTAATATAGAGCTTGAAACAGCTGAGAACACCGTTGCCGAAATGATTATGCGCGATGAGATAGTTCAGATAAATTACGGAGAGTACGATGCGATTTATCTGGCGGAATTTTACCTTGCGGAAAAGCGTGTTGCGCAGCGGTTGATTGAGATGTCGGAAATTGTTTTTGACACCGACGGAAGCGTTATTGACAAAATGGTGGAAGAGGTCGAGCGAAAAAACGGGATTCTTCTTGCTGAGGCTCAGCTTGAGGCGGTAAGGTGCGCATTTGAAAATTCGGCTATGGTTATTACGGGCGGACCGGGTACCGGAAAAACAACTATAATCAAAACAATAATCGAGCTGATGGAGGCGTCGGGTAAGCGGGTTATGCTTGCTGCGCCGACAGGCAGAGCCGCAAAGCGTATGACCGAGGTTTGCGGCATAGACGCAAAGACGATACACAGGCTTCTTGAAATTACCCCGGGCGAAAACGAGGTGGGAAACCGCTTTGCACGTAACGAGCACAATACGCTTGACTGTGATGTGCTGATTGTTGATGAAATGTCGATGGTTGATATTATGCTTATGGACAGTCTGCTTGCAGCGCTTTCACGCGGGGCAAGAATTATTATGGTCGGCGACAGCGACCAGCTTCCGTCTGTGGGGGCGGGAAACGTTTTAAAGGATATAATAGAAAGCGAAACAATATCGTGTATAAAGCTGACAGAGATATTCCGTCAGGCAAGAGAGAGTATGATTGTCGTAAACGCGCATAGAATCAACCGCGGAGAAATGCCGCTTTTAAATGATGCGGACAATGACTTCTTTCTTGTGACAAGAGACGACCCGATGACTATCCCCGAGACGATTGCAGACCTGTGTGCGCGAAGACTTCCGCACAGATACGGATTTAACGGAATAAGTCAGATTCAGGTGCTTACGCCGACAAGAAAGTCGATCATAGGCGTTTCAAATCTGAATGCAATTTTACAAGACAAGCTTAATCCTCCGTCGCCCGATAAGCCTGAGTATGTTACAAACAGATGCGTTTATCGGCTTGGCGATAAGGTGATGCAGATAAAGAACAATTATCAGATGGAATGGACGAGACTCGACGGCTCTGAAAAAGGGCTTGGCATATTTAACGGTGATGTGGGATTTATCTCGGATATTTCAAAGAATGCACAAAAGCTTACCGTTATATTTGACGACAAGGCGGTTGTTTACGACTTTATGCTTCTTGACGAGCTTGAGCCTGCATATGCAACAACCGTGCATAAAAGCCAGGGCAGCGAATTTGACGCGGTTATAATGCCGATGTGCGAGACGCACAGGCTTCTTATGACGCGGAACCTTTTCTATACCGCTATAACACGCGCCAAAAAGCTTGTCGTACTTGTCGGAAACGAAGAGGTTATAAAATGCTATGTCGATAACGACAATATACAAAAGAGATTCTCGGGACTTAAAGAGAAAATGCGAATATATTAGGAGGCTAAAGAGTCTGTAATGGAATATTTTGCTTTACCGCTTCAGAATTTAATAGAAGAGTTTGAAAAGCTGCCGGGCATCGGCAG
>USLC01000183.1 GCA_900555375.1 uncultured Eubacteriales bacterium | reverse complement strand
CGCCGATGTGATATCCGAGTATGCCAAGCTTAAAAAAGTCGGAAACAGATTTGCCGCGCTTTGCCCTCTTCACAATGACAAAAAGTCGCCGTCACTTTCCGTCTCGCCGGACAAGCAGCTGTTTCACTGCTTTGGCTGCGGAGCGGGCGGAAATGTGATTCACTTTATTATGGCGGCCGAAAATCTTGATTTTATGGACGCGCTTAAATATCTTGCCGACCGCGCACATATGACCTTTCCCGAATTTTCGCACGCATCGGGCAGACCAAGGGAAAGCGCCGATAAAAAGAAGCTTATATATAAGCTTAATTCCGATGCGGCAAGGTATTTTTATTCTTGTCTTGCAGGCGATAAAGGGAAGGCCGCACTTGCATATCTTAAAGACAGAGAAATAAAAAATTCCACAATCCGTTTGTTTGGGATGGGTTACGCTCCCGAAGGATGGACAAATCTTATCGACCATCTCAAGAGTATGGGCTATAAAGAGCACGATATATACGAAGCAGGGCTCGCAAAGCGGCGCGACAACGGTACATATTATGATTCGTTTTATGACGGACGGGTGATGATTCCTATAATAAACGTTCAGGGAAACATAATAGGCTTCGGCGGAAGAATTATGACCGAGCGTTCTGACACGGGCAAATATTTGAACTCGCCGGAGACTGCAGTTTTTCACAAAAAAGAAAATCTCTTTGGTTTAAACTTTGCAAAGAACGACCCTTCCGGCAGTCTTTTGCTTATGGAGGGTTATATGGACGTTATTTCGCTTCATCAGGCGGGAATTACAAATGCGGTTGCCTCACTCGGCACAGCCTTTACTGATGAGCAGGCAAAGCTTGTCAAGCGTTACGGCGGCAAGACTGTCTTGTGCTATGATTCCGATGAGGCAGGGCGCAAGGCGACAATAAGAGCCGGAGAGATTCTGACGCGGCACAATATAAAGGCGCGCGTTTTAACGGTAACGGATGGAAAGGACCCTGACGAATTTGTGAGAAAAAAGGGCGGGGATATGTTCAAAGTGTTGATTGAACGTGCAAAACCGCTTATTGAGTATAGAATTGACGAAATTCAGAAAGAATATAACGCAGGTGACGATGAAAATCCCGTTTTTGCGGATTCCGAGGCTTGCATTGAGTTCACAGAGGCGGCGGCTGCCGTTTTGGCAGAGATACAAAACCCTGTCGAGCTTGAGATTTATGCTTCACGCGTTGCGCAAAAATCGGGCGTATCGACAGATAGTCTTTACGCAGCGATAAACGTGCTTCGCAGAAACAAAAATAAAGAAGATGAAAGGCGCGAAGAAAGAAGGCTGAGGCGTATGCGTGATGCTGAAAACCAAGCTGAAAACTTACGGGTTTTTAATGCCGAACAGCTTGCCTTAAATCTTTTGTGCGACAAGCCGATATTTAGAATTGCCGCGGAGGAGGGTATAACTCCCGAAAATTTTACCGACTCTCTGCATAAGAGATTGGCACAAAAGATTTACGAGCTGTACGCCTTAGACGGATTAATCGATATAAACAAGCTTTTGTCGCAGTTTGATGACAGCGAAAGAGGAAGAGTGTCAAAGATTTTGCTTGACGACAAAAACACTCACGATAAAAAAAGAGCGGCTCTGCAAGCCTTTGGAATAATTAAGCAAGAGCAAAATCTGTTAAAACAAGAGAATTTGCTTGAAGAAGGCGATTTAAAGGCACTTGACATCCTGATAAGGCAGAGAAAAAAGAAAAACTGACGAAATTTACCGCCATACATACAAGCAGCACAGAAAGGAATTTAACTATGGAAGAAAAGAAGAAAAAGAAGAAGTTAACACGAAAGCAGGTAATTCAAAGCTTGTTGGAGGAAGGCAAAAAGAAAGGCGTTCTCGATTATAAGCAGATAAGCTTAAAGCTTGAGGCTCTTGAGCTTGATAGCGAACAAATCGAGAAAATGTTTGAACTTCTTGAAAAGCACGGAATCGAAATTGTCGGCTCTATCGATGATGACGATGAGATTGACCTCAGCAATGCCGAAGACCTTGAAATCTCTCAGGAAGAGCTTCAGGATTTGTCTGTTCCGAGCAGCGTCAGCATTGACGACCCTGTAAGAATGTACCTTAAAGAGATAGGTAAGGTTGACCTGCTTTCAAGCGATGAAGAGGCAGAACTCGCCCAAAGAATGTCACAGGGCGACCGTGCCGCCAAAAAGAAGCTTGCAGAGGCAAACCTCAGGCTGGTTGTAAGTATCGCAAAGCGCTATGTAGGACGCGGAATGCTCTTTCTTGACCTGATTCAGGAGGGTAATCTCGGTCTTATCAAGGCGGTTGATAAATTTGATTATACAAAGGGTTATAAGTTCAGCACGTATGCAACGTGGTGGATTCGTCAGGCCATTACAAGAGCCATAGCCGATCAGGCGCGCACAATCAGAATCCCCGTGCATATGGTCGAAACAATCAACAAGCTTGTCCGCGCATCGCGTCAGCTTGTTCAGGAACTCGGACGCGACCCGTTACCGGAGGAAATCGCAAAAGAGGTTAATATGCCTGTTGACAAAGTGGGCGAGATAATGAAAATCGCCCAAGAACCCGTATCGTTTGAAACGCCGATAGGCGAAGAAGAGGACAGCCATCTTGGCGACTTTATTCCGGATGAGGACGCACCTGCACCGTCAGAGGCGGCAAGTTTTGTACTTCTAAAGGAACAGCTTGGAGCGGTTTTGGAAACATTGTCTGAAAGAGAGGCGAAGGTTTTAAGACTTCGTTTCGGTCTTGAAGAC
>USLC01000182.1 GCA_900555375.1 uncultured Eubacteriales bacterium | reverse complement strand
ATATTTTATTCATAAACTCAAGCGGATTCTTCTGCATACTGCGGCTCATCGACTCATCGTCGCCGTCAGGTTCATCATCTAAATCACCGTTGATATCCGCATCCATTTCCTCCATCATCTCTGCCATTTCACGGTTTAAACCGTCCATTTCTTCGGCGTTGATACCCATACCCTTCATTATATCGTTAACAGGACCGAGATTAAGCTCTTTTGCACAGGACAGACAATATCCCTCGTTTTTGGTGGTTCCGTCCGTGTCGATTCTGGTAACATAAACAACAGCAAGATTTTTCTTGCATTTGCAGCATAACACATTGCTCATATCTGTCACACCTTTCAAATGAGTTAATCAGTATTATATCACATAAGAATGAATATTTCAAGTACATATTAAAAAAACCGCCCCGATATACGGGGCGGCATATATACATCTTATTCTTCGATTCTTCTAAGGTTGATTCTGCCTTTCTTTTCGTCAATTTCTATAACCTCAACCTTAACCGTATCACCGATGTTTACAACATCCGTAACCTTTTCAACTCTGCCCTTGGCAAGCTTTGAAATGTGGATAAGTCCGTCCTTGCCGGGAAGAATATTTACAAAAGCACCAAAGTCAAGCACGCTTACAACCTTGCCTTCATAAATCTCGCCGACTTCAGGCTCTTTGATGATATCTTCTATCATCTTCTTCGCCTTTGCCCCCGACTCTTCGCCGACAGCGGCAATAAATACCTGTCCGTCGTCTTCAATGCTGATTTTCGCACCTGTCTCTGCCTGGATTCCCTGTATAACCTTTCCGCCCGAACCGATTACTTCGCGAATCTTGTCAACGGGAATGGCCATATTGATAATCTTTGGCGCGTACGGCGAAATTTCCGCTCTCGGTTCCGCAATCGCTTTAAGCATAACTTCGTCCAAGATATAGAATCTTGCATTCTTTGTCTGTTCAAGCGCTGTTCTGATTATCTCGGGTGTGAGTCCGTCAACCTTTAAATCCATCTGAATGGCTGTGATACCCTTCTTTGTTCCCGCAACCTTGAAGTCCATATCGCCGAAGAAGTCTTCAACACCTTGAATATCAACCATTGTAAGGAAGTTATCATCATTATCGGGGTCGGTTATAAGACCTACCGAAATACCTGCAACCGGAGCCTTAATGGGAACGCCTGCATCCATAAGAGCAAGAGTGCTTCCGCAGATACTGCCCTGCGAAGTAGAACCGTTTGAGCTTAAAACCTCTGACACAAGGCGGATAGCATAAGGAAATTCTTCTTCTGACGGCAGAACGGGCACAAGTGCGCGTTCTGCCAAAGCACCGTGACCGATTTCACGGCGTCCCGGTCCGCGTGAGGGACGTGTCTCGCCCACGCTGTAAGACGGGAAGTTATAGTGATGCAGATATCTTCTGTATTCTTCGTTGTCAAGTCCGTCGATAATTTTTGCGTCATCAAGCGAACCGAGGGTAGCAATCGTAAGAACCTGAGTCTGACCTCTGCTGAACAGACCGCTGCCGTGAGTTCTCGGCAAGAGACCAACCTCAGCCGAAAGCGGACGAATCTCAAGGATTCCTCTGCCGTCAACACGCTTTTTGTCATACATAAGCCAGTTTCTTACAACCGTCTTCTGAAGCTTATAAAGCGCCTCATCTATCTGAACCTGAAATTCTTCTTTGGGGTACTTCTCTTCAAAATGATTGTATACATCCTCATAAACAACCAAAAGTCTTGCATCACGAACCGTCTTGTCATCCGTATCCATCGCCTGCTTAACCATTTCTTCCGCATAGCCCTTGATATCCGCAAAAAGCTCTTCGTCTACGACCATATGCTCATACTCAAACTTAGGCTTTCCGATTTCGTCCTGAATTTTTTGGATAAAATCACAAAGCTTTTTGATTTCCTCGTGAGCAAACATAATCGCGTCAAACATAACGTCTTCGGGAACCTCGTTGGCACCCGCTTCAATCATAACGACCTTCTTCTTGCTGCCCGCAACGGTAAGGTTCATTTGGCTGATTTCTCTCTGCTCTTCGGTCGGGTTTATTACAAACTCGCCGTTGACCAAGCCTACGTAAACAGCCGCAATAGGACCGTTAAAAGGAATATCCGATACGCTGACAGCAGCCGAAGAACCAATCATAGCGCAAAACTCGGGCGCGTTGTCCTGCTCAACCGAGAGAACGGTTGAAACGATAGATACGTCGTTTCTCAAATCCTTGGGGAAGAGTGGACGCATAGGTCTGTCGATAACGCGCGATGTTAATATTGCATTCTCTGACGGTCTGCCCTCACGGCGTGTAAAGCCGCCGGGAATTTTGCCGACAGCATACATTTTTTCTTCATAATCGATGCTGAGCGGAAAGAAATCGATTCCGTCACGGGGCTTGTCCGATGCGGTAGCGGCGGTAACAACTACAGTATCGCCATAGCGAACCAGAACCGAACCGTTAGCTAAACCTGCAACCTTACCGAATTCAAGCGAAAGCGGTCTGCCCTATACGCTGCCCGGTATTCTGAAGTCTGCCCGCAACCACTGTTTCATAAATTTTTGACATAAAGTTTACCTCCTCATTTAACCAAAGCCGCGGGAGGCTTGCCTTAGCACTTAAAAACAAGCACTTTAATTTAATGCGTGTTTTTAACTGCTAAAATCAAACTCTGCCCGAAGCGGTTTAATAATTTACAAAAAACGTCAAAAGGGCAGCCGAACAAACAGCTGCCCATATGCGCATTTTAGTGTCTGAGACCCAGCTTGCTTACAATAGCACGATATCTTTCG
>USLC01000181.1 GCA_900555375.1 uncultured Eubacteriales bacterium | reverse complement strand
CAGTTTGAGCGTGATGCCGAAGAGATGACGCAGGAAGAACTGGAAAAACACATCAAAGAGGTTAAGAAAAAGATGGAAAAAGCGGCAGCGGATCTGAACTTCGAGGCTGCCGCAGAGCTGCGTGACAAGATGATCGAGCTGAAAAACATGCTGCGTGATCTGTAACGTGCAGAGCAATGCAGCTTGAGACAGAAAACACATACAGAGCAGAAATTACGGAAAGAACTTAGATAGAATGGAGCAGTTACCAGTATGAAGAAATCAGAAAACCGCAAATATATCAAGATCCGCGGTGCTAATGAACATAATTTAAAGAATATAGATGTGGATATCCCACTCGGGGTGATGACCTGTATTACTGGAGTGTCTGGTTCAGGAAAAAGCTCCCTGACAAACGAGATTCTTTACAAGCATCTGGCACGTGACTTAAACCGTGCACGCTGTATTCCGGGAGACCATGACGATATTACGGGGCTTGAGCAGTTAGACAAGGTAATTGACATCGACCAGTCGCCCATCGGCAGAACGCCGCGCAGCAACCCTGCAACATATACGGGACTTTTCGGAGATATAAGAAACCTTTTTGCTATGACGGCAGAGGCAAAGGCGCGCGGCTACAGCGCGGGCAGATTCAGCTTTAACGTAAAAGGCGGAAGGTGCGAGGCGTGCAGCGGTGACGGAATAATAAAAATTGAAATGCACTTTTTGCCCGATGTGTACGTTCCGTGCGAGGTGTGCGGCGGAAAGAGGTATAACCGCGAAACGCTTGAGGTAAAGTACAAGGGCAAGAATATATTTGATGTGCTTAATATGACGGTGGAAGAAGGGTGCGAATTTTTTGCGAATATCCCCAAAATTCAGCGTAAGCTTCAGACGTTATATGATGTGGGGCTTGGCTATATAAAAATCGGTCAGCCGTCAACCACTATGTCGGGCGGAGAGGCACAGCGTGTTAAGCTTGCGACAGAGCTTTCCAAGCGAAGCACGGGCAAGACGATTTATGTTCTGGACGAGCCGACGACGGGTCTGCACGCGGCGGATGTACACAAGCTGACAGAGGTTTTGCAGAAGCTTGTTGACGCGGGAAACACGATTGTTGTAATAGAGCACAATCTGGATATGATAAAGACGGCGGACTATATAGTTGATTTGGGACCCGAGGGCGGCGAAAAGGGCGGCGAGGTTGTTGCCTGCGGAACGCCCGAAAAGGTTGCACGGTCAAAAAAATCGTATACGGGCAGATATTTAAAGAAGTATCTTTCCGCCGCTCCGCAGAAATAAAATTTTATGCGCTTGCTGTGCTTGTTCGGAATATTTCCGTCCCGTCACGGCGGGCGCATCGGCATTTTTGTTGCAAATGTGCGAAACTGTTAAAAAAGTTCAAATAGTGGTACAATTATGTTTAAATGATATATTGAATTATTAAAAATTTTATGCTATACTCAAGTTGCTATAACTGAAAAGCGGAGGATTATATATGGATTATAAAATTGTACCAAAAAAATACAGACCCATACCTTTTTGGTCGTGGAACGAAAAGCTTGATGTAAGCGAAACAAAGCGTCAGGCAGAGGAAATGAACCGAATAGGAATGGGCGGTTTTTTTATGCACGCAAGGGGCGGACTTCAGACCGAGTATATGAGTGACGACTGGTTTGATAATATAGAGGCGGCGACGGCACAGGCGGAGAAAGACGGACTTGACGCCTGGGCGTATGACGAAAACGGCTGGCCGAGCGGCTTCGGAAGCGGAAAAGTAAACGGCCTCGGCATTGATTATCAGCAGAAATATCTGCGCTTTGAAGAGGGCGAAAACAATACGGATACCACAATCGCAAATGTTGACGGAGTTCATTTTTATTACGAGGTAAATCCGTTTTATGTTGATACGCTTGACGGAGACGTTACGCAAAAATTTCTTGATGAAATATATCAGCCGTATTATGATAAATTCAAAAATCGTATATCGGGATTTTTCACTGATGAGCCGCAGATTTCAAGGAACGGAATCCCCTGGAGCTTTGTGATGCCCGATACATATAAAGAAATGTATAACGAAGAGCTGACCGCGCATCTTATCGAGCTTTTCAAGCCCGTGGGCGATTATAAGCAGACGCGCATAAAGTTCTGGAATATGGTGACCGGGCTGTTTTCCAAAAACTTTATGAAGAAGATATACGACTGGTGCGATGAGAGAGGGCTTAAGCTTACGGGACATCTTGTAAGCGAGGATTATTTGTCAAGTCAGCTGTACAGCAACGGGGCGTGTATGCCCCATTACGAATACTTTCACATTCCGGGGGTTGACAAGCTGTGTCGCAATATAGATAACAGCCTTGCGGCTTTGCAGATGGGCAGCGCGGCGATGCAGACGGGCAAAAAGCAGACCATAACCGAAAGCTATGCAATGTGCGGACATAACGTAAGCTTTTCAGAGCTTCGCGGTCTGACCGACTGGCAGATGCACAGAGGGGTCACCTTGCTTTGCCCGCATCTTGAGGGATATTCTCTGCGCGGAATAAGAAAGCGCGACTATCCGCCCGCAATGTACGAGCAGCAGCCATGGTGGGAGGATTATTCAAAATATATCGAGGCTATGTCAAGAATAGGTATGATTCTGACAGAGGGCAGCGCAGAGTATAACACTCTTCTTATGCACCCTCAGACAATGGCGTGGACTATGTTTGACAATGATAAAAACGAGGGTATAGATAAGCTTAATGATGATTTTGTAAAAACAATCAGGGCTTTGGACAGAAAGCATATTATGTTCCACCTT
>USLC01000180.1 GCA_900555375.1 uncultured Eubacteriales bacterium | reverse complement strand
ATGAATTGCAGTCGCTGTTTTCTGACATCGATTTAAACAAGCTTTTGGCAAGTCTGGGACTTCAAAAAGAGGATAAAATTCTTGTTATGGACGAGGGGCTTACAAAGGAATTTGCAGAAATTTTTACGGACGAAAACCTTGAAACACTCAAAACCGCGGCTAAACTCAGCGTGCTTCTCAATTACGGCGGAGCGCTTAATACGGAATTTACCGACGCTGCCAACGCATTTAATCAAGAGTATCTCGGCGTTTCGGGCTCGTATTCCGATGAAGAGCTTGCGACTATTAATGTCGCAAGTATTATGCCCGATTATATCGGCGAGATTTATGCCGAAAAGTATTTCTCGGAGGACGCAAAACAAAATGTTCTAAAAATGGTAAATGATATTATCTCGGTCTATAAGGAAAGGATAAACAATCTTGACTGGATGAGCGCCGATACCAAGAAAAAGGCAATTAACAAGCTTGATAAAATGGGAATTAAAATCGGATATCCCGACAATTACGAAAGCCAGCTTGATAACGCGGAAATAAGGTCAAAAGCAGACGGCGGCAGCTATTTTGACAATATTCTAGAAATCGCAAAAGCCAATATGAAATATATGTCTAAGCTTCAGGGCACGGTGCCCGATAAGACAGAATGGGGTATGTATCCGTATACGGTCAATGCGTGCTACAGCGCGACAGAAAACGATATCACGTTTCCCGCGGCTATACTTCAGCCGCCGATGTATGACGTAAACGCGTCTTATGAAGAAAATTTAGGTGCAATAGGATATATAATTGCGCACGAAATTACGCATGCTTTTGACAACAACGGCGCAAAGTTTGACGAAAACGGTAACGCCGCCGATTGGTGGACGAAAGAAGATTATGCCGAGTTTGAAAAGCGATGTGAGAAAATGGTGTACTTCTATGACAGACAAGAGGGGATTCCGGGGGTTCCGATGAACGGACGGCAGACGCTAAGCGAAAATGTAGCGGATCAGGGCGCGGTACAGTGTATCACAGAGGTTGTATCAAGGCTTGAAAATCCCGATTATACAAAGTTCTATCACTCTATGGCGAACGCGTGGGCAAGTACAAAAACGCGGGAAATGGCAAAATATTTGGCAGGTACGGATGTTCATTCTGAGGATAAGCTGCGCGTAAACCGCGTTGTTGTAAACTGTGATGAATTTTATAAAGCCTTCGGCATAACCGAGAAAGACGGAATGTGGGTTGCCCCTGCCGAAAGAGTGAAGATTTGGTAAAATTAAGCACAAAATCAATTAAATATATAAATAAAAAACACGGTTTAAACCGTGTTTTTTAGTGTAGAATTTTTCTTTATCTTAGGTTGTGTAAAAAGTTCACGTTATGCAAGCTTATTAAGCATTGCCGCATACCTGCTCTTTCTGCGGGCAGCAGTATTCTTGTGGAGAATACCCTTAGCTACAGCCTGATCGGTCTTCTTCACAACAAAGTTGTAAGCTTCAGAGGCAGCTGCCTTTCCGTCTTTAATAGAAGCTTCAAACTTCTTTATAGCTGTTTTCAGCTGAGATTTAACCATCTGGTTCTGAAGAGTCTTTGTCTTGATAACCTTAACTCTTTTTTTAGCTGACTTAATGTTAGGCATAATTTCACCTCCAAATAATAAACTTGATTTTCACATCAGTAATTTATATTGTAACACTATTTAAAGCAAAAAGCAAGAGTTTTTTTAAAAATTTTCAAACTTTTTTCTATTATTTTGTATCTTTTATGTTAAATAACAGTGATTTACATATTTTTATTAAAATTAATTAAAATAATATGCGTAAAATAAGTGAAATGAGAGGTAAAATTTATGGCAGAAGCAAACTTAACAAGGTGTGATTTGGCGATTGAAGCACACGAGATGCTTGCAATGGGCAAAACCGCGGATTTTTCAGTAAGCGGAGTAACCGTGGAAGAAAAACGGCACAATGATTATATTAAAATAACCCGAATAAAGGTTGATGATGAAAACGGAGAGAGAGAGCTCGGCAAGCCGCGGGGCAGTTATATAACCATCGAGATGCCGTCCAGATTTTACGGACAGCAGGAAATATATGAGGAAATGTGCAAAGCGTGCGCAAAAGAGCTTAAAAGCATAACGGACAAAACACTTGAAACACAAGACGATACGGTTCTGGTTGTGGGACTTGGAAACGATAAAATAACAGCTGACGCGCTTGGACCAAAGGTTGTTGATTCGCTTATGATAACAAGGCATTTAAAAAAATATATACCCGAGGAGATTGATGAAGGAATACGCCCTTTGTGTGCGATTGCTCCGGGTGTTCTGGGAACTAACGGAATGGAAACCGAGGAGGTGGTAAGAAGTCTTACAAACGAAATAAAGCCAAAGCTTGTGATAGCAATTGACGCGCTGTGCTCGGGTAATGTTGAAAGGATAAACACAACCGTTCAGATAACAGATACGGGGATAACTCCCGGCGGCGGCGTGGGGAATGCGCGGAAAACTCTGAATGAAGATACTTTGGGCATTCCGGTAATAGCGGTGGGAGTTCCTACCGTTGTTGACGCCGCAACAATCGCCGCGGC
Organism: uncultured Eubacteriales bacterium; assembly: GCA_900555375.1. Lineage (GTDB taxonomy): Bacteria > Bacillota > Clostridia > Monoglobales > Monoglobaceae > UMGS1820. The sequence goes on along the minus strand of USLC01000180.1, from coordinate 254 downwards.
AGGAATAGATATGGTAATAAGCGCCTCTAATCAGGATATTAATATTCCGTGCGAGGGAAGCGAGAGACGCGGCTGGATACGCTCTGAAATAGGGGAGGAGCTGAGAAATATGATAGTTGCGCCCAAGGATGTAGACAGTGTAATTGAAGATATAGCGTCTGTTATAGCGAACGGAATAAATATATCGATGCACGATGGAATAACCCTTGCAGATGTTGACAAGTACAGATAAAACGCAAAAATCCGGTGACAAA
>USLC01000179.1 GCA_900555375.1 uncultured Eubacteriales bacterium | reverse complement strand
TTCCATATTGTCCACGTTGTGGTACACCTCTTTCAAGCCACGAGGTTGCCCAGGGCTATAAAGACGTTAAGGAAAATTCGCTTATTGCCAAGTTCCCCGTCAAGGGTAAGGAAAACGAGTATATTCTCGCCTGGACGACCACTCCGTGGACTCTGCCGGCAAACCTTGCCCTCTGTGTAAATCCCGGTGAAAAGTATGTTAAATTCTCGGTTGAAGACGGAACCGTTTATATTATGGCAGAGGCACTTATTAAATCCGTATTCGGCGAGGATGCGTCTTATACCGTCCTTGAAGAATACTTGGGCAAGGATTTAACCGGTCTTGAATACGAGCCGCTTTATTCTTTCATAAAACCCGACAAAAAAGCTCACTATGTTGTTGCCGATAATTATGTCACAATGGAAGACGGTACGGGTATAGTTCATATCGCCCCCGCCTTTGGCGAGGACGACTCGCGTGTTTGCAAGGAACAAGGCTTGCCTTTTATCAATCACGTTGACCATCAGGGTAACTTTGTTAAGGAAACGGGCGAGTGGGCAGGAACCTTTGTAAAAGATGCCGACAAGCTTGTTATACGCGACCTTAAGGACCGTGGGCTTTGCTTCAGCGTTATCCCGTTTGAGCACAGCTACCCCTTCTGCTGGAGATGCGACACGCCTTTGCTTTATTACGCTTGTGACACTTGGTTTATCGAAATGACAAAAGTCCGCGACAGACTTCTTGCAAATAACGAGACGGTTAACTGGATGCCCGACAACATTAAGCACGGGCGCTTCGGAAACTTCCTTGAAAATATCATCGACTGGGGTTTGTCACGTACAAGGTATTGGGGTACTCCTCTTCCCATATGGGAATGCTCTTGCGGGCACAAGCACGTTGTAGGCTCTATCGCAGAGCTTAAAGAGATGGGCATAAACTGCCCCGATGATATAGAGCTTCATAAGCCCTACGTTGACAATGTAAAGCTTCGCTGCGAAAAATGCGGCGGCGAAATGACGCGTGTCCCCGAGGTTATCGACTGTTGGTTTGATTCGGGTTCTATGCCTTTCGCTCAGCTTCACTATCCGTTTGAAAACAAGGAAAAGTTTGAGCAGAACTTTCCGGCAGACTTCATCAGCGAGGCTATCGACCAGACAAGAGGCTGGTTCTACACCCTTATGGCAATATCCACGCTTCTGTTTGATAAGGCTCCTTATAAAAACGTAATCGTTCTCGGTCACGTTCAGGACGAAAAGGGCATTAAGATGAGCAAGCACAAGGGCAACGTTATCGCTCCTATGGACATACTCAACGATAAGGGAAGCGATGCGGTACGCTGGTACTTCTACTCTAACTCCGCGCCCTGGCTGCCCAACAGATTCTCGGCGGCAAATGTTGCCGAGGTTCAGAGAAAGTTCCTCGGAACGCTGTGGAACACATACTCTTTCTATGTTCTTTATGCAAATATAGACGAGTTTGACCCGACCTGTCACAAGCTTGACATCGAAAAGCTTACCGTTATGGATAAATGGATTTTGTCAAAGCTTAATAACCTTATAAAAGCTGTTGACAATTATCTTGAAAATTATAAGATTACCGAAGCAACCCGTCTTATGACAGACTTTGTTGACGAACTCAGCAACTGGTACGTTCGCCGCAGCCGCAGCCGCTTCTGGGCAAGCGAGCTGACAGAAGACAAGGTCTCGGCTTATATGACGCTTTACACGGTTCTTGTTGAATTTTCAAAGCTGTGCGCTCCGTTTATCCCATTTATGACAGAAGAGATTTACCAAAATCTTGTCATTTCGGTTGACAATAATGCTCCCGAGAGTGTTCATCTCTGCGACTATCCCAAGTATCGCGATGAACTCAGCTTTCCCGAGATTGAAGCCGAGATGGACGCGGTTCGCAAGATAGTTATTCTAGGTCGCGCCGCAAGAAACGAAGCAAATATCAAAAACCGTCAGCCGCTTTCAAAGCTGTATGTTCAAACCGATAAGGCAATAAACACAGACTATAACGGCATTATACTTGAAGAGCTTAACGTAAAGGCTGTCGAATTTACCGATAATGCTTCCGCCTTTATCAGTTATAACTTTAAGCCTCAGATGCGCACCGTAGGTCCTAAATACGGCAAGCTTATGCGTCCCATTTTTGACGAAATAGCAAAGATGGACGGTGCCGAGGTTATGAGTACGCTTAATGCGGGCAATGCACTTAAGCTTAACGTTCAGGGAACAGATGTTGAAATCTTTAAAGACGATGTTTTGATTGACACCGTTCAGAAAGACGGATTTGTTTCTTCATCTGAAGCAGACTGCACCGTTGTTCTTGACACAAATCTTACAGATAAGCTGATTGAAGAGGGCTTTGTCCGTGAGATTATCAGCAAGCTTCAGACAATGCGTAAAGACAGCGGCTTTGAAGTGACAGACAGAATAAACGTAAAATACAGCGGAAGCGACAAGATTTCGGATATATTTACAAACAATGTATGCGAGATTAAGTCTCAGACGCTTGCCGACACTATAGAATCGGCTTCCGATGCTTCCGGCAGGGAATGGAATATCAACGGCGAAAAGGTTGTTATTTCAATAACAAAAATATAAAATTTAAGTTAAAACACAATGGGGTGTTTCGCATAGGCGAGGCATCCCCTTTTTTATAGAATTTTACTCAACATAATAGCTAACATCAGGTTAACATAAAATGTAGATATGTCCGTAAAAATCAATTAAATACCAAAAAATATTGTATCATCTTTCCTTGACATTACGCGATATTCTATAGTATAATATATGTTAAAATATAAACAAAGCTAGTGATGCGTAAAACACATACAATTAAATAT
>USLC01000178.1 GCA_900555375.1 uncultured Eubacteriales bacterium | reverse complement strand
TAGGGGTGCGGATAAAAAGTATGTTTTGTTTGTCTGCACGGGCAATACCTGCAGAAGCCCTATGGCATCGGCAATGTTTAATGATATATGCAAAAAGAAGAACATCGCGGCTGTTTCTGATTCGGCGGGGATTTTTGCCGACGGAAGTGCCGCGTCGGACAATGCTGCCGCCGTTATGCGCGAGATTGGGCTTGATATCTCGGGTCAGGCGTCAAAGCGACTCACGGCTGAAATGATAGATTCGGCAGACCTTGTGCTTACAATGTCGCAGGGACACAAAAATGCGATTAAATCCGCTTTCGGCGGCGGTGAAAAAATAAAGACCCTTTGTGAATATGCGGGCGAAGCCGGAGAGGTAGCCGACCCTTTCGGCGGAAGCCTTGATGAGTACAGAAGATGCAGAGATATGCTTAAGGGTCTTGTAAGCAAGGCGGCAGAAAAATTATGATAAGCTTTGAAATGCTTTCAAAAGAGAATGTAAATGATGTATTAAAGCTTGAACAGCGGTGTTTTTCCGACCCGTGGACGCTTAAAATGTTTACGGCAGAGCTTGACAATGACATTTCGGTATACATAGTTGCGCGCGATGAAGAGACGGATTGCGTTACAGGCTACGGCGGAATGTGGCTGATGTACGATTGCGCCGATATTACCAACGTTGCCGTTGATGAAAGGTATCGCAGAGAGGGGCTGGGCAGCAAAATTTTAGGTCTGCTTGAAAATATAGCAAAAGAGAAGGGTATGTGCGCCCTTACGCTTGAATATCGAAAGTCAAACACTTCGGCAGAGGCGCTTTATAAAAAGCTTGGATTTGAGCAAAACGGTCTGCGGAGGAATTACTATAAGAATGGCGAGGACGCTGTTCTTATGATAAAAAACTTGAAAAGTAGTGATAATTTATGAGAATTTTGGCAATTGAAAGTTCGTGTGACGAGACCGCCGCGGCAGTGGTGGAGGACAGAACAAAAGTTTTGAGCAATGTAATAAATACACAGATTGATTTACATAAACAGTATGGCGGCGTTGTCCCCGAGATTGCGTCACGTCTGCATATAGAAAATATAAGTGCGGTTGTTGAAAAGGCAATTTCAGACAGCGGGGTATCAAAAGATGAGCTTGACGCGGTTGCGGTAACATACGGGCCGGGGCTTGTCGGTGCGCTTTTAGTGGGGGTTTCGTATGCAAAGGCGCTTGCGTATGCGCTTAATAAGCCGCTTATCGGAGTTCATCATATAAAAGGACATATATCCGCAAATTATATCGAAACGCCGAATTTAAAGCCGCCTTTTATCTGTCTCGTCGCATCGGGAGGGCACAGCCATATAGTTCACGTAAAGAGCTATAACGAGTATGAGGCGCTTGCAAAAACGCGTGACGATGCGGCAGGAGAGGCATTTGACAAGGTGTCACGCGTGCTTGGCTTCGGATATCCGGGGGGGCCTGCGATTCAGAAAGCAGCGGAAAACGGCAATCCTTCTGCAATCAGCTTTCCGAGAGTGAATATGGGCGGAGGCAGTTTTGACTTCAGCTTCAGCGGAGTTAAAACGGCGGTGCTTAACTATATTCACAATGCAGAGCAAAAAGGAGAAGAAATAAATAAGTTTGACGTTGCCGCTTCGTTTCAGGAGGCGGTTGTTGACGTCCTTGCCGAGCATCTTGTAAGCTGTGCAAAGACGGCAGGAGTATCAAAAATCGCACTTGCCGGCGGTGTTGCGGCAAATGTTCCGCTTCGGGACAGAGTAATGGCAAAAGCCGGGCTGGAAGAAATGGAATTTTACTTTCCGCGGCTTGAGCTTTGCACGGATAATGCGGCAATGATAGGCTGCCAAGGCTACTATGAGTTCCTTGCGGGCAACACTGCCGGAAGTGATCTTAACGCATACGCCAACATGGAGCTTTGAGAGGTGCACAATGGGAGTTCATGACGGTCACCGACAGAGAATGAAGAGCCGCTTCTTAGAGGCCGGGTTGGATGGCTTTAATGACCACAATGCATTGGAAATGCTTCTGTTTTACGCTCTGCCACGCAAAGATACAAACGAGCTTGCACACAAGCTTTTGAACCATTTTGGCTCGCTTGCAGCCGTGCTTGAGGCAGACCAGAAGGCGCTTTCCGAGATAGACGGCATAGGTGAGAATGCAGCTGTTTTGCTGAAACTTATACCTGCGATAAGCCGCCGCTACATGGAGGAGGTCATGGCACCGAGAAAGAGCGTTGAGTCAGCAGAGCAGCTCGGGCGGTACTTTATAGCCAAATTCATGTATTTTCAGGATGAGGTCTGCTATGCGCTGCTGCTTGACAACGCAAACAGGGTCATCACCTGCAAGCAGATAAGCAAGGGCGTTGTCAATGCGACCGAGGTAGGTGTGCGGACACTTGTAGAGCTTGCGATGAAGTACAGGGCATCGGGCGTCATAATTGCGCACAATCACCCCAACGGCATGCCGGAGCCCTCCCGTGAGGATGAGGACTGCACCGTCACTGTGCAAAATATGCTAAATGTGGTGGGAGTTAAGCTCATTGACCATATCATTGTCGGCGGCGGAGTATACTACTCGCTCAAGCAATGTGGAGTTATGTAAACAATTTATTGTTTCTATTTTGTTATTTATATTCGTTTTAGGCTTTACGAAAAAATTGAAAAACTGCAAGAATCGCTGATATAGCAGGCGATAATGCGTGTTGAAAAACCTGTTGAAAATGTTGATAACTATATGAATAATAATTTTCACACTTCGTTATGGTAACCGTTTTGCAACCTTTTGCATTCAAAAAAACCTTGAAATTCAATGCTGTAATTTTTGAGACCTTTCACAGTTTGCAATAAAGTT
>USLC01000177.1 GCA_900555375.1 uncultured Eubacteriales bacterium | reverse complement strand
AAATAGTAAGTCAACAAAAAACAGAATATGTATATGGTGAAAAGCTTGATTTAAGCAATGCTAAAGCGAGAATTACATATGATAGCGGGTATGTTGAAGATAATGTACCATTTACTGAATTGGGAGAATACGGTGTGACTATCGGTTATCCGAATGATGACGGAACAGTCCGCAAGAGAATGGAATATGAGCTTGATACAATAAATATGATGGGGTACGTTGATTACTTTCTGATTGTGTGGGATTTTATCAGGTATGCGCGTAAAAATGACATAAAGGTAGGACCGGGCAGAGGAAGCGCCGCAGGCAGCGTTGTTGCGTACTGCCTGCATATAACAAACGTTGACCCGATTAAATACGGATTGATTTTTGAAAGATTTTTGAACCCCGAGAGGGTGAGTATGCCCGATATCGATATAGATTTTTGCTACGAACGCCGCGGCGAGGTTATAGAATACGTAAATAAAAAGTACGGCGAGGATAATGTGGCTCAGATTGTTACCTTCGGCACAATGGCGGCGCGGCTTGCCATACGCGATGTTGGCAGAGCACTTAACATTCCTTACGGAGTGGTTGATGAAGCGGCAAAGCAAGTGCCAAACGAGCTTAAAATGACTATAGAAAAGGCTCTTACCGTAAATTATAAGTTAAAAGAGCTTTATGACGGAAATCCGCAGGTAAAAAAGCTAATCGATACGGCTATTCAGCTTGAAGGGCTGCCGCGGCATACTTCGACCCACGCGGCGGGGGTGGTAATAACAAGCGGCGGAATCGGAAGCTATGTTCCGCTTCAGAAAAACGATGATGTAATTACAACTCAGTTTACAATGACCACGATTGAGAGACTGGGACTTTTAAAGATGGATTTTTTGGGGCTTCGCACTCTTACGGTGATTCGCGATGCCGTTATGCATATAAAAAATGCGCATAATATCTATGTTGATACCGATAATCTTGATATGAATGACAGAGCTGTATATGATATGATTTCGCGCGGGGAGACAGACGGCGTGTTTCAGCTTGAAAGTTCGGGTATGAAGCAGTTTATGAAAGAACTTAAACCAAATTCGCTTGAGGATATTATAGCGGGCATTTCGCTTTACCGCCCCGGACCTATGGATTCCATTCCGACTTATGTGGCAAATAAAAATAATCCTTCTATGGTTAAGTATAAACACCCGATGCTTGAGCATATTCTTGACGTTACGTACGGCTGTATCGTATACCAAGAGCAGGTAATGCAGATAGTACGCGAGCTTGGTGGATATTCTCTCGGCAGAGCCGACTTGGTGCGCCGTGCTATGTCTAAAAAGAAAGCCGATGTTATGAAGCAGGAGAGGCAGAATTTTATCTACGGAACAGATGAAGGGAATAATCACGTAGACGGTGCGGTAGCACGCGGAGTGGACGAGCAGACCGCGGCGGCAATATTTGATGAAATGATGGATTTTGCATCATATGCATTTAACAAGTCGCACGCGGCGGCATATGCCGTTGTTGCGTACCAGACGGCGTGGCTTAAGTGTCATTATCCCGTTGAATTTTTCGCGGCTATTTTAACATCATTTATAGATAATACCGCTAAAGTGACAAAGTACATAGAAGTGATTAAACGCATCGGAGTTACAATGCTGCCGCCGTCGATTAACAAAAGCAGCAGAACATTTTCGGTTGACGGCGGAAAAATAAGATTCGGACTGGCGGTGAAAAATGTCGGAGGCTCGGTTGTTGATGAAATAACTGCCGAAAGAAAGGCGGGCGGCGATTTCGCCTGCTTCACTGACTTTTGTGAAAGAATGACAGGCAGAAAGATTAATAAGCGTGTTGTTGAGGGGCTTATTAAATGCGGCGCATTTGATGAGTTTGGCATAAAACGGGCTGTCCTGATGTATGAATACGAGAGAGTGATGGAAAGCGCGGCTGAAAAAGCTAAAAATGTTATGCCCGGTCAGATTGGTATGTTTGAAATGATTGCCGACACAGAGACTGCGGCAGACCGATTTGAGGACAGAGAAGAATATTCCGAGAAAGAGCTTCTTGAGATGGAAAAGGACAGTATAGGAATGTACATATCGGGGCATCCGCTTGACAGCGTTGCCGATGCGGTCAAGGCGACTTCAACGGCGAGGATTCTCGACATAGAAGAAAACGAAGACCATAAATTTAATATAGGAGAGAGGGTTTCTCTTTCGGGGATAATAACAAAGACGCGCGACCAGCTGACAAAAAGAGGGGAAATAATGCGTTATGCCGAGCTTGAGGATTTAAGCGGAAGTATAGAAGTTATTGTTTTTCCCAAGCTGCTCAGGGCTTTTGACGCATTGCTGTCTGAGGGCGAGTATGTCACGATAATCGGAAATCTTGACTTAAACGATGATGCTCCGCCGAAGCTGAGGCTTGAAAGTGCATCTGCACTTAACACATCGGCGGGCAAATCGGCGGTTAAAACCAAGCTTTATGTCAGAATCGCCTCGGAAGCCGATGGCTGTATGCAAAATGTGAAAAGCATTTTAAGCGGCGCGAACGGAAGTATAGATGTTGTTATAAAGTTCAGCGACAGCGGAAAGGCGGTAAAAGCGCCTAAGTCAATGATGATTGATGCTGATGACGGCAGATACGAAAGGCTTGTTGAGCTTTTAGGGGAAGAAAATGTAAAGCTGGTGAAAAAATGAGAGAAAAGCTGTCAAAAGCTGAAATAATGCATTTTTTCAAGGTATATAAACAATTAGAAGGCAAGGTTACAACAGTAGATAAAATGATGGGAAGAGAAGAAGCCGAAAGAAAGGTCAGAAAAAAGTTCTTGACAAGAAGGACGGAAGCTGATATAATAAACAGGC
>USLC01000176.1 GCA_900555375.1 uncultured Eubacteriales bacterium | reverse complement strand
CGGCGGTTGCGCGCCGCACCGATAACCGTTCCGTCTATATCTTTTCTGAACCTTTCGGCATCATACGCAACCTGTACAAATCCGCCCTTTTCAAGCGCGGCTCCCGCGTACTTGCGCATAAGGTCGGGATTTGACGAAGTCGGCATATAATTTTGCACAAACTCTTTTTGACCGTTCAGCAGACATAAAAATTCAGCCGACTGACTGCCGCCGCTCATATCATAATTCAGAAATTCGCTGTATGTAGAGGCGGTGATGATTCCCCTTTTGTCCACGATATCTATTTCCGCAATATCATATTTTTCGCCAAGTCTCTTCAGCTCATCATAATCGATATCTGCGGCTTCGTTTATTTCCGCCGCAATTTTGCGTGTTATCGAAAGCAGATTTTCATTTGACGCGTCAAGCACATCCTGTTTTACGTCCTCTGCGTTAAGTTTTACAAGCGAATGTGCCTCATCCTCAGAAAGCCGCGTCTGAAGCCCCCAGGTAAACAGTGTGGTCATAAGAAAACCCGCGGAAACACATACCAAAAGCCACCGCTGAAATGTCTGTGAAATTCCTTTAAGTCCGCGTTTACTTCTTTCGCGGTGGCAACTTCCGAGAAGCGATATGATTAAAGCCGCCGCCATAACAGCAAGTCCGTTTACCGCAATCATAGGTAGAGAACAGGTTCTGACATACGAAAAGGCCGTATGCGCATCGTTCATATTGGTAAGAAAAATCATAAGCATATGTATGACCTCGGTTATGACACCGACAGCCAAGCCGTAATACCACTTCGGCTTTTTGTCATCAAACATAAATCTGCGGATAAGCGCCGCAAAAACGCCTGCCAGCACGGTTGATACGCTGCACGCAAGCCGCGTGTATTCGCCCGCGCCCCAAAGCACAGCAAACCAGCGTTCCGCACCGCCGATAACGCCCGCAATTACTCCTGCCGGCGCGCCGAACAAAAGCCCCGCACAAATAGGAGACGCGTCACGCGCATTTATTATCGCGCCGTCGGTTTTTACTCCGTACTCGGTTCCGATGATTGCAAGACCGCCGAACAATATTCCTATTATAATCTGCCTCTGTATGTAAGGAATTTTCTTCACCGCCGTGGTTCGCCCTGCCAGATACGCCGCAAGAGACAGCAGAACGGGCAGCACGGCAATCAAAGAAAGCTGTAAAAATATTTTCATAACTTCCTCCGGCTATTCGATTGTCAGAATTTCCGTAAATCCCGTAATCTCAAAAATATCCATAATCACGCTGTTCACGTTTTTAATCTTCATTTCGCCTTGTCTGTTCATAACCTTCTGTGCCGAAAGAAGCACTCTAAGCCCCGCGGACGAGAGATACTCAAGCCCCGAGAAGTCAAATATTAAAATTTCCGTCCCGTTTAAATCCGATTTAAGTTCTGCCTCAAGCTGCGGAGCGGAAACAGTGTCAAGTCTGCCTTCAAGCTCTATTGCAAGCGTTTTACCGTCTTTGATTTTATTAATATTCATTTTACCAATCCCCCATTGTATTACTTAAAAATTTCTCTCAGTTTTTCGCATATTGATTTGTACCGCTGCCTTGAAATAGCAAGCCTCTCTCCGTTAGCCAAAACCACCTCGCTCGGCGTAACGCTTTTTATCCAGTCGGAGTTTACCGCATAACTTCGGTGAACAAAGATAAAATCGGGGCAGTTCTTTTCCGTAAAGCTGCCTATCCCGTCGTGAACGCGATACGTTTTCTCGCTTGTATGTACTTCTATATTGTCCTTTGCCGCCTCGATATAGATAACGCGGTCAATGCTTACAAGATTATACTCATAATCCGTTGTCATTATATGCAGCATACGGCTGCGCTCAGACAGCTTTTTCTGAATATACGCATAGTTGCGCTTGCTTGCCTCCACGGGAAAGTCTTCGTCATCCTTAACCGCGTGCATAGTATTTGACAGATGGATGTGCGTTATTACAAGCCCGTCGGGCGATGTCTTCCACACAAACGTAACTCTCTGCGTCTCCTGCATAAGCATAGCCTTTGTGTCAAGCGTGCAGATATATCTGCCCACACAAATACAGTAATTGCTTCCCTTATCGGGAATGTTCCACTCCTGTTCTGAAACGGTACAGGGAATAATACTGCTGCTGACCTTCTTTAATGCTGCAATTACCTCTTGTTTGCCCTGATAAAACTGATTTGCCGTCGAACCTATCCATAAAATGTTGTCGTCTACCAAGCCCAAAACGCGGTTAGGGTTGCCCGAAAACCACTCTTCTATTATCCTTTGAGACAGTTCAAGAGCCTCTTTCAGGGTCTTGTTCTGCATAAGCCCGTCACCGTCCTTTTGCATATTATTTTACTATTATATTATACTATTAAAGCATTTTTTAAGCAAGTAATATAAGACCAACAGCATATATTATACGACCAAATTAAAAAACATAAGGAATTTTTAAAACTGTGCAGGTTTAACCCCACATAAAAAAGCCCGTGACTCACGGGCTTTTTTAAATCCTAATCAATATCGGTTTTTTGTATTATAACGCCGCCGCATCCCGTCCGAGCTTTTTGCACTCTTCATTTGCGTCGTCATCGGGCTCTTCGTTTGCCATAACTCCGGCGCCGTTTACAAGCTTTGCACCGTCGGATGTTACTCTTTCTTCCCAGTTTCTCATCCACTCGCCGTCGCCCCATCCGTATGAACCGAAAAGCGCAACGTTCTTTCCGCTGATTTTACTCTCAAGCTCGGTAAAGAACGGTTCAAACTCGTCCTCTTCAAGCACCTCTGCGCCCATCGCAGGGCAGCCCAGAATCAATGTATCATATCCTGCCGCTTCATCAGCGGTAATCTCGGA
>USLC01000175.1 GCA_900555375.1 uncultured Eubacteriales bacterium | reverse complement strand
TCTTGCTCACCTTATCGTGTTCCGATTGCAAGACTTGCAGCGGCTCAGGCAGCTATAAACGACTAATTATTGGTTATAATAATCCCTGCACCGAAGTTTGCGGCGCAGGGATTTACTTTATAATTTTATTTAAAAATACATAAAAGGCATTGACTGCACACTGCCTTTCTCACTTTTTGGCACAATCTCTGCCAAATTTTTAAATAACCTCGGAGGATTTTTATATGATTGAGATAAGAAACGGCAATACTTCGGCAGTAATCAGCGAAACGGGAGCCGAGCTTCAAAGTCTTGTCCAAAACGGCACCGAATTTATGTGGAACGGCGACCCCGCATTCTGGTCGGGACGTGCGCCCATTCTCTTCCCCATATGCGGAGGTCTTAAAGACGACGCATATTTTTGGAACGGCGAAAAGTATAATCTGCCCAAGCACGGATTTACAAGGCACAGTATTTTCTCGGCAGAAAAGTTATCCGAAAGCTCAGCGGAATTTACTCTTTGCTCAAATGCCGAAAATAAAAAAAGCTATCCGTTTGACTGGAATCTTAAAGTACGCTATACTTTAAGCGACGGAAGACTTGATATTGAATATATTGTAACAAATCTTTCAAGCGGCGTTATCCCCTTTTCAATCGGCGCCCACGAAGCATATTCCTGTCCCGCCGGCATAGAAGAATATGATATTATCTTTGAAAAGGAAGAGACGCTTGACAGCTACATCCTTGACGGAAATCTTTTAGAGAACAACACCGTAAGGATTCTTGATAAGGGACGCGTACTGCCCCTTAAATACTATTATTTTGAGGTAGACGCTTTGGTATTTAAGTATTTAAAAAGCAACTCTGCTGTGCTTAAAAACCGCGTAAACGGCAGAGCGGTAAGACTTGACTTTAAAGACTTTCCTTACTTTCTTTTATGGACAGCCGCCGGAAAGGAAGCCCCTTACATCTGCCTTGAACCGTGGTGCGGTATTCCCGATTCTGTTGATACAAACCAGGATATTCTTGATAAAGAAGGAATAATAAAGTTAGATGCGGGGGAGAGCAAAAGCTTTCTTCACACAATTACACTTAATAAATAATAAGTCAAAAATCCCCGTCGGGAAAGTAAACCCGACGGGGATTTTTATTTGTCATATTACTTGCTTTCTATTTTGGCTATATACGCCTTTGTCTCGCTTGCCACAACTCCGCTGAGTGCAAACAGCGCAACAAGGTTCGGGAATGCCATAAGAGCATTTACTATATCCGCAAGCGTCCATACAAACGAAACCTGAAGATAAGGGCCTACAAAAACAGCCGCGATATATAATACTCTGAAGGTCATCAGAATCAGTTTTTTATTGCCGACAAGGTACTGAAGGCATTTTTCAGAATAATAATCCCATCCGAGTATTGTTGTAAACGCAAAGAATACCAATGAAATCATAAGCAAAAATGCGCAAACGTTGTTAGAGAAAGGAAGTCCTCTCGAGAACGCCTCTGTTGTGATAGCAACACCTACCAGAGAGCCGTCCATAGCCGACTGATACGCGCCTGTTAAAACTATTGCAAGTCCTGTCATTGTACAAATAATAATTGTATCAAAGAAGGTACCCGTCATACATACAAGACCCTGTCTTACAGGCTCTTTTGTTTTTGCGGCAGCAGCGGCAATAGGAGCCGAACCGATACCCGACTCGTTAGAGAATATACCTCTTGCTATACCCTTCTGCATAGCCGCCCTTACCGTTATACCAATCGCGCCGCCCAACGCCGCCTTAGGGCAAAAAGCACTTTTTACAACAAGCACTATCGCCGCGGGAACCTTTGTGATGTTGCATACGATAAGAACAACCGCGCAAACAACGTAAAGAACAGCCATAAACGGAACTATTACTTCAGACACCTTTGCTATTCTCTTTATTCCGCCTATAACAACCAAGGAAACAAAGAATGTAACAATAACGCCCGCTATAACAGTCGGCCACGTATATTCCATACCGCCCATCTTAAAGGCAATCATTGTCCTTTCGGGGTCAAAGAAGTTGGTAACGGCACTTGTTATACCGTTTATCTGCGTCATCGTTCCTATACCGAGAATACCGACAAGCATTCCGAAAATAGCGAAAAGCTTTGCAAGCCACTTCCAGTTTTGACCCAAACCTTTTTCTATGTAATAAAAAGGTCCTCCCAAAACCTTTCCGTCAGAGCCTATCTCTCTGTACTTAACGGCAAGCAGTCCTTCTGCATACTTTGTTGCCATTCCCAAAAACGCCGCAAATTCCATCCAGAAAAGCGCTCCCGGTCCGCCTGCCGCAATAGCGGTAGCCACACCTACTATGTTACCCGTTCCTATCGTGGCGGAAAGCGCGGTACACAGCGCACCGAAGCTGGTAACATCTCCTTCGCCGTCTTCTTCGTTCTTAACCATATACTTAAGAGCCTTTCCGAGATGCCGAATCTGTACAAATTTTGTTCTGACCGTCATAAGAAAGCCGACTGCCAATATCAGGACAATAAGCGGTATACCCCATACCCAGTCGTCAATTACTGCCAGAATTTCGTTAAACTTTTCCATTTGTTTCCCTCCGTTAAAATTTTTAAAAATAAAAAAGCTGCCGACCCGAAACGACAACTTCAAAGAATAATATCAAAACTGATGTCTTCGTCCTTTTGCCTGAGAGTTTCGGCATGCGTTCAAATATGTGCCTTGCCCCTTCGGCACTCAATCAAATGAGCTTCTCCGAAGTTCCCTACGTCTTCAGTTTTTATCCTGAAGCCCTCTGCGGGTCACTATTTTATTTAACTTATTTAATATATCATATTTTTATCAATCTGTCAACTTTTTTTCCAAATTTCTTAATAAATTATTAACACTTTCCCTGTTTATAAAATGTTTTTATTAAACCATGATCATAACTAC
>USLC01000174.1 GCA_900555375.1 uncultured Eubacteriales bacterium | reverse complement strand
AAACCTGCCGCAAATGAAGATTTTGTATATAAGCTGACGGTTAAAAGAGTGGGTATCCACGGTGACACAATTATAGAGGAAAGATCTGTTGATGGAGAAAACACAAGCCAAATAGACGGACTTAAATATGTTGCGCCCGAATATATTATCTATAGCGCAGACGAGAAGGGAACAAGTACCGCCTTTAACGGAAACATAAAGCTAAAAGGCGAAGACAGCTATCTTGACGGCTCAATCAGAAAGTATCCCATATTCTCGGACGGAACATATAATTTTGAAGTTACCGATGTGTTCGGAAAAACTCATACCGTTCCCGTAACCGTTGATAAATGGGGAAGCGGCCCGAACGTTACTGTCACTCCGCTTGAAAAGACAAGAGGAGATGTGACACTTATTGCTCAATCGAATGATTATAATATTACCTTAACCGAGAAGGATGGCGGCAGCGCGGCGACGATTAGCGGTAATGATTCAAAGACCGTTACTGCTGTTATAAAACAGCCGACTGAGCTTATAATGAAGTGGAACGACGGCTCGGGTGAGAAGTCGCGCACTATGATTATAAACAATAACGAGGTTAAGCCGATTTCACCTAAAATCGTATGGGATTACAGCGAAGGCGATATAACCGACGGATGTGTTTATGAGAGTGTAACAGCGACTCTTGTCGATGACAACGGCTCGACATTAATCGACCCGATTACGGGCGGTGCTCCCTCTCACACCTTCTATCCGAACGGTGAGACAGAGTTTACGTTTAAACCTCAGTCATACACAAACCAATACGGTGATATAGCAAGTGAGGATGTAACCGCCGAATTAGCCGTTAAGGTAACAGACTATCCTGCTCCGACAGAGTGGAAAGACACAACCGCACCAAGCGTCGGAATTGTCGGATACGTTGTACGCGGAAATACTGCACAGAGCAAAAACATCGTCCTGTCAGTGTATAGCGCAGAGAATCAGTCGGCAAATCCCGACCTTCCGGAATACTCTTATATCGATCCCGACACAAAGTCAGAGATTGCATACGAAAAGGTCGAAAGCCCCGAAATATTCCTTCAAAAAATGGGCTGGGCAAGCAAGTACCGTTTTA
This sequence comes from uncultured Eubacteriales bacterium, assembly GCA_900555375.1. Taxonomy (GTDB): domain Bacteria; phylum Bacillota; class Clostridia; order Monoglobales; family Monoglobaceae; genus UMGS1820. The sequence goes on along the minus strand of USLC01000174.1, from coordinate 1,831 downwards.
ACGTAAACATCGGCGATGAAAGCGCGGTTAAGCTTATACTAAAAAACGGTACTCCCTCCTCCGCTGCACCCGACTATAACTCGGTATCGGATACGATTGACGGCGTAAGCCAAAACGGCAGAGCGATAGACGTATCAGCCAATACCTCTTTCACTATCTATGCAATAGACAGCTTCGGCAACGCCACATCGGTTTATATGAACATAGATAATGTGGGGAACGCGCCAGTTCCGCACCTCGAAAAGGTAGTCTCGGGCAATTCACAGATGATAAAGGTGTATCTTGTTCCCCCGGCTGACGGCGGACTGTCCGATTTAAAAATAACAAATACTGATATTAAAGCCAAGCAGGAAATCGAGGACGGCGACTATAACAGTTTTTACTATATAGAGCTTGCCGAAAACAAAGACTTTAAAATCTATTACAGCTGTACATACAACGGCGAGCCATTAACGGGAGAGCTCAGCGCATCCGTTACCGAGATAGATACATCCGCACCTGCTTTGAAAGAACAAAAATGGTCGCAGAATGCAAAGTCTGACAAAACCAATAAAGATGTGACCGTTCAGATGAGGTTTAATAAAACAATCTCTGATGCAAAGTTTAAAGAAGCTCAGGCGACGGCAGAAATCTTCAAACTTGATAATCAGGTGACAGTATCGTACAGCGCAAATTCACCTGCTCTTACGCTTGAATGTACAGCCGTAAACGGAAAAACACTATCTGTTCCGCTGGACGCGGTCGAAAATATCGATAAAACCCCGCCGACAATAACTTACACAACCGCGCCTTCAAATAACAGACGTAAAGTTACAATAACGTTTAGCGCAAACGAAGATGTCGCATTCCTTGAGGGCGGCAAAAGCGGAACCGAATTTACACGTGAAGTCAGCGCCAACGGTACGTACACATATAACTTCACAGACCTTGCCGGGAACAAGACGGAGACCACGGTTGATATTACGGATATAATATCAGGCGATTTAAGTCTTATGTTCAGCTTAAAGTCTGACGACTCAAACAGTCAGCCGACCCCCGACAAGCTGGGCAGCTTAAAGGTAGGCGATAAGGTTTATGTTAAACCAAGCCGTGATTGTAAAATTACCTTCGAGCAGGATATAGCCGCCATAAACGCTGCCGCGGGCGAATGGACAGAGCTTACCGTCACCGAGGATAAAGCGGGTCTGTACCCGACGTTAAGGGCAGCCGATAAGTATAATAACACAAAGTATTATCACTTCCTTCAGATTGCCCTGCCCGATAAAACTCCGCCGACAATCAAGCTTAAAGCCGAGACAATAGATATATCACTTTCGCTTAGTGATAATGAAATCAAATCAAAGCTTACGGACAACGCAAATGTGTCGGACGATACATCGGAAAAAGATAAAATATTACTCAGCTTTGACTACGCGAAGCCTCAGGCTGCCGCAACCGTGAATGTAATTTATAATGCAACGGATGAGGCAGGAAACATCGCGCATAGAACGGGAAAGATACACTTCTATCAAAATAACGAGCTTTTGGTTAAAGTTAACGATGTATCAACATACCGCGATATGGTCGTAATCGGCGCGATAGAGCCGCAGAATATAGTTGTATCAAGCGGAGGCGAGCCGTACAGCGTATATGTAAAAAGTGGTATAAAGACAGCGGGACAAATGAAAATAGGAAGCACCAAGCTTGCCTATAACAAGACAGATTCTTCTGCTGTTGTATTTAATCCAAGCAAAAAAGGATATTACACCTTTCTCGTCAAGACCCAGGGTCAGGACAGCTACAAATTTGTGATATACGTTAAATAATTAAAAGCGAGAACAGGAGGTCATTA
>USLC01000173.1 GCA_900555375.1 uncultured Eubacteriales bacterium | reverse complement strand
TTAAAAATTTTGCTTGACATTTGGACTGAAATATGATAGAATATCATTTGTCAGCGCAATAAAGCGCCGAATTGCTGGTATAGCTCAATTGGCAGAGCAGCTGATTTGTAATCAGCAGGTTGTAGGTTCAAGTCCTATTACCAGCTCCAAAAAAGACATTCTTCACATCAAAGAATGTCTTTTTTATTTGCTTTAAATTAAATAATAAGCATACGCGCGACCACGGCGGAGAGGATAATTCCCGTAAGGTCGGCGGAGAGAGCTGACGGAATCGTGTGCCGCGTGTTTTTGATTCCCGCCGCGCCGAAGTAAACGGCAACGGTATAAAAAGTTGTTTCGGTTGACCCCATCATAACCGAGGCGATTTTGCCCGCGGCGGAATCGGGACCCGAAACCTGAAACAAATCCGTCACCACCGCGAGAGAGGCACTGCCCGAGATAGGGCGCAAAAGCGCCAGCGGCAGGACCTCGGACGGAAAGCCGATACGCGACAAAAGCGGTGACAGAGCCGAGCCAAGCAGCCCCAGCGCGCCGCTTTCGCGGAACATATTTATCGCAACCATAAGCCCGACAAGAGGGGCTATGATTCCCAGCATACTCTGCACGCCTTCTTTTGCACCTTCGGTAAAGCATTCGTACACGCCCACCCTTTTTATCAGACCGTATATGACAAAAACGGCGATAAAGACGGGCACGGCAAATACTGATATAATGTTCACGGTCTGCGTCTCCTTTCAAGAAGTTTTGTGACGCATATCCCGACGGTCAGGGCACAAATGCTTACAATCCAAACGGGAACGATTATCTCGCCCGGATTGGCAGAGCCCCAAGTCTGGCGCATAGAAATAAGAGTTGCGGGAATAAGTTGGATAGACGCGGTATTAAGCACGACAAACATACACATTTCGTTTGTCGCCGTTCTGCCGCCGCGGTTAAGCTTGCTAAGCTCTCCCACGGCTTTTATGCCGAGGGGAGTGGCGGCGTTGCCCATTCCGAAGAGGTTAGCCACGATGTTTAAAACGATTGCGTTAAGTGCGGCGCTGTCTTGCTTAAGTTTTGGAAAGAGAAGCCGTGTAAACGGCCGCATAATATATGCAAATACTTTGACAAGTCCTGCGCGTTCACCTATTTTGGCAAGACCCGTCCACAGGCACATTATTCCAAGAAGAGAGATACAGCTTTCAACAGCGCCGCACGCGCCAGCTGCCGCAGTTTGTTCGATGCGTCCCGTAAAAACCGAGACTGTGAGAGAAATTAAAATCATTCCGCCCCATATGTAATTCAGCATAATTATCACCGATAATAGTTTATTACGCCGAAAAAGAAATAATTACTGTATTTTACAGTTCGGAGGCGAAAAGCTTAATAATAGCAATAGAATTTTTTGCGGCAAGTTCCGCAAACTCGGGGAAGGACATAGACGCCTTATCGTCGCCGCTGTCCGAAACCGAGCGAAGAACGCCGAAGGGAACTCCGTTCCTTGTGCATACGTGCCCGATTGCGGCTCCTTCCATTTCGCATACAGAGGCGTTAAATGTCTTAACCAGAAAAGCCTTCTTTTCATCCGAGCTTATAAACTGGTCGCCCGATGCGACAATGCCGCGGCGGCAGGGAATGTTAAGTTCCCTTGTACAGCGCTCAAGCAAGTCGGCTGTCTTTTTATCGCAGGGCATCTCTGTCCTGTTAACGCCGCCGACAAAGCCTATGGGATAGCCGAGGGGCGACATATCCATATCGTGTTCAACCACGGCAGAGGCAACCACAACGTCGCCTATTTTAAGCCCGTCGGCAAGTCCGCCGCCCACGCCCGTGTTGACGATAAGGTCGGGCGCGTATTCCGTTATCATTGCCTGAGTGCACATTGCGGCGTTTACCTTGCCCTCGTCGGATTTCTTGATGAGCAAGAGCATCGGCTCTCTCAGCTCAACCTCACAGCCGTGGCCCTCGCCGCAGACGGTCACTACCGCGTCCGCGCCGTACAGCTTTCCGCTGACAAAAGTCATATCGCCGACAGTATGCTCAAGCGTGTCTGACATAATTTTTTTAAGTTCATCGACCTCAACGGTCATTGCTCCTATAATACCTAACATAATTTTCCTCCTGATATCAGGTTAATCTTATTCCTGCGGCTGTCCGAATTTTTTGTCATAGTTTTCGATGCAATGGCGGATTATCTCTATTGCCGCGTCTCTGCCCTGAACCTCGTCTACTGCGGTTGCCTTGCCCTCAAGCTGCTTGTACACCGAAAAGAAGTGCCGCATCTCTTCAAATATATGAGAGGGGAGGTTTGATATATCCGTATATTCGTTATAAGACGGGTCCTCAAACGGAATGGCGATAATTTTCTCGTCATTTTTGCCGTTGTCTATCATCTTTATTACGCCTATCGGATAACAGTGCACCAATACAAGCGGGTCGATACCCTCAGAGGTTAAAACCAGAACGTCAAGCGGGTCACCGTCATCCGCGTAGGTTCGGGGGATGAATCCGTAATTTGCGGGATAGTGCGTGGAGGTATACAAAATTCGGTCAAGAATAATAAAGCCCGTCTCCTTGTCCAGCTCGTACTTCTTTTTGCTGCCCTTTTTTATCTCTATAACCGCGAGAAAGTCCTCGGGCGTGATTCTTTCGGGTCTGACATTGTGCCAAATATTCATAAAACTTCCTCCTTAATATAAATAATATTATAGTATTTGCAAGAGTTAATAAATTTATAAGACTGTGCAGAGAGCGTGAACGATAAATGCGCAAATCCAGGCGATAACGCATTGAAAAATCACAATTCCCACCGCCCATCTTCCGCCAAGCTCGCGCCTGATTGAGGCGATTGCCGCAACGCACGGCGTGTAAAGCAGGCAGAAAACCAAAAGCGAAGCCGCCCCCGATACCGACAGAATGTTATAAATATTCTGTGTGGCGCCAAGGAAA
>USLC01000172.1 GCA_900555375.1 uncultured Eubacteriales bacterium | reverse complement strand
CCTGCCTCAGCTTTTTTGAGCGCAAATCCCCTGCCGCAAACAGCCCCTCTGCCGAGGTTGCGCAATCTTCGCTCGCGATTAAAAATCCCGAATCATCGGTCTTTGCCGAATCCTTAAACAAGTCGTTCTGCGGAACCTCGCCTATTGCCGCAAAAACGCCGTCGGCTTCTATTATTCTGCCGTCTTTAAGAACAATTTTATCGACCTTTGTATATCCTTGTATGTCAACAATCTCGCTGTTCCACAGCGGAATAATATTTTCCTTTTTTTGCACCTGCTCTGCAAGATACGCCTTTGCTCTCAGCTTATCACGGCGGTGTATCAGATATACTCTATCGCATATCTCCGAAAGATACAGCGCGTCTTCTGCCGCCGTATCTCCGCCGCCGACAACCGCAACCGTTTTGTTTTTAAAGAATCTGCCGTCGCATACTGCACAATAGCTTACCCCGCGCCCCGCAAGCTCTGCCTCTCCGGGAACGCCAAGGCGGCGATAATCGGCACCCGTTGCCGCAATAATGCTTTTTGCCGAATACTCTGTTCCGTCCTCGCACGCAAGCTTCCAGATATCATCGCACTTTTTTACCGATGTCACGGTTTTTGAGATAATTTCCGCGCCCAGCTTAAGCGCGTGCGTACGCATAGCCATTGCAAGCTCTGCGCCGCTCTCTCCTATAAAGCCCGGGTAATTGTCAATTTCGCTTGTGTTAAGCATCTGCCCGCCCGACACTCCGCTTTTTTCGATAACAATAAAGTCAAGCGCGAAGCATATATGGCGGCGGACATTCCCGCCGCGCCCGAGCCTATTATAATCGTATCATATACTTTGTCTGCCATTTTAAACACCTGCGATTCCGCCAAGCTCTGCCTTATCGACAGCGCCTATACTTCTGTTGACCTCGGCTCCGTTTTTAAAAACAATAACTGTCGGAATCGACATAACCGAATATTCCTGCGCAAGCGACTGTTCTTCATCGACATTTACCTTGCACACCTTCACCTTTTCCGCATTTTCAGCCGCGAACTCTTCTATAATCGGGGCAAACATTTTGCAAGGCCCGCACCAGCTTGCCCAAAAGTCAACAACAACGGGTATATTACTGTTTAAAACCTCTTCTTTAAAAGTACCTGCCGTAACATTTGTATACATAAAAATGCCTCCGTTCTTATATTATTTAAATCAGCTGTTTGCAGAAGTCCGAAGTCTATTTTTCAATACCTTCAGCCGCTGCAAAAGCGTCTTTCAGCCATACCGCGTCAACATCTTCGACACAGCCACTGTCGCATTTTGACGCAATCATCGGGTCTATCGGAATTTTGCCCAAAATCTTGATTCCGTATTCATCGGCAACGCTGTCTAATTTGCTTTCACCGAAAACATTTATCTTTTTTCCGCAGTCGGGACATTCAAGATAGCTCATATTTTCAACAACACCGAGAATCGGAATATTCATCATCTGCGCCATTTTAACCGCCTTGCCCACAATCATCGAAACAAGCTCTTGCGGAGAGGTAACGACAATTATTCCGTCAACGGGCAAAGACTGAAAGACCGTAAGCGGAACATCGCCCGTGCCCGGAGGCATATCAACAAACATATAGTCGATGTCGCCCCAGACAACCTCTGACCAGAACTGTTTAACCGTCCCCGCAATCACGGGGCCTCTCCATACAACGGGCGTTGTCTCGTCCTCAAGAAGCAGATTTACCGACATAATCTCGGTGCCGTTTTTGCTTGACGGCGGAATTATCCCGTCCTCGCTTCCTGTGGCTCTGTCTGTTATCCCGAAAATTTTGGGAATCGACGGTCCCGTTATATCAGCGTCAAGAACTGCCGTTTTTGCACCGTTTTTCCTAATTCCCGCCGCCATAAGCGCAGTGACGAGCGACTTTCCGACGCCGCCCTTTCCGCTTACAACTCCTATAACCTTTTTTATATTGCTTTTGCTGTTCATCGGCTCAAGCAGGCTCTCCTGCTTGCGGCTTGAACATTCCTCGCCGCAGCTTGAACAGTTGTGTGTACATTCGCTCATAATTTTCTCCCTTCTGCCTCTGTCGGCACAAGAATATTTTGGGGACAATATGTCTTATTTTGTCCTACTTGATGATTATACTCTAAGTTCTCATCTTTGTCAACCGATGAATTATTTCCTCACAAATACGCGTATATCACATAACATATTAATATAATCGGTTAAAAGCGGGAGGGAGCTATGCGGAAATTATATATTTTAAGGCGCATTAAATACAGTTTGGGTATGTATAAAAAGCCGTCGCGCGCATCGCGCTTTGTAACTGTTTTAATTATAGCCTCGGTCACATTATTTCTGCTGTTCGGCGCGGTTGAATGCCGTCTTGCAGAGCCCGCAATCGAACTCGGCTTTTCACAGCTAAGCAATGACGTCCTGGCAGAATCCAACAAAATTACCTCGCGCATTACCGATGAACAAAATCTGTCATACGATTCTATCGTCTCTCAGGCAAAAGACAGCAGCGGCCGCATCAGCAGCCTTACCGTTGACTTTTCGGCGGTCAACCGTTTAAAGTCCGAAATCGCCGTCGGGCTTGCCGACTATTTAAACAGCAATTCCAAAAAGACCTGTTGGGTTCCCGCGGGCTCGCTTATATCGGGCAGACTTATGCCTGCGAGCGGAATCACGATTCCGACCTCGTTTATATGCACTTCAACCGCGGCGGTTGAATTTGCCGACGACTTTTCCTCCGCGGGGATAAATCAAACACGGCACCGCCTTATGATAAAAATAACGGTTAAAGCAAAGCTGAGAAGCGCGTTTGAACAGCGCGAAGAAACCATTCTTTGTGAGATACCCGTCGCCGAAACCGTAATCTCGGGCGATGTTCCCGGGATCGCCCTCGGCTCGGAATTTAAAACCGCTCCGTCAGACAACTGACAAAGCGGGTTATTTTT
>USLC01000171.1 GCA_900555375.1 uncultured Eubacteriales bacterium | reverse complement strand
GCCCGATATTTACTTAAAAACATTAACAATCTGTTAACAGATTGTTAAGATTGGGGCGCAAATCGCGATGAAATATTGTAACATTTTACAGAGTGATTTTCTTGACATATGCCGAAAAATGTGGTAAAATTTAAAAAATTATTTATAAAGAAGATATTTTATTATAAGTTTAATTTTTGTTTTTACTTTTGCGTAATGTGCATTGGAAATATTAATTCTGTTTACAATGTATTTTGATATATTTTTGATAGTATTAATTTTGTATTTTTGCCTTACGGCTAAAATAAATATCATATATCAGAAAGAGGTAATGAGCAATGAAAAAGTTTACCAAAATTGCAAGTTTAGCTTTATCGGCAGTTATGGCTGCTGCGTGTCTTGCGGGCTGCGGTGCCGGAACAACGGGTACAAGCGGTTCGTCGGGTGATGGCGGCAAGACCATCAAAATCGGCGGCATCGGACCTTTGACGGGTGCGGCTGCAATATACGGACAGGCTGTTAAAAACGGCGCCGAAATCGCTCTTGAAGAGATAAACGCAAAGGGCGACCTTAAGTTTGAGCTTAAGTTTGAAGATGATGAAAACGATGCGGAAAAAGCGGTAAACGCATATAACAATCTTAAAGACTGGGGTATGCAGATTTCTATGGGAACTGTTACCACACAGCCTTGTATCGCTGTTTCGGCAGAGTCAAATTCAGACGGTATGTTTGCGCTGACTCCTTCGGCATCGGCACCCGATGTTGTAAAGGATAAGGAATTTATGTTCCAGATGTGCTTCTCGGATCCTAACCAGGGTGTTGCTTCGGCTAAATACATCAAGGAACAGAATTTAGGCGAGAAAATCGCTATCATCTATAACAACTCTGACGTATATTCAACAGGTATTTATCAGAAGTTCACTTCAGAGGCTCAGAATCAGGGACTTAACGTTGTTTGCGTAAAGACATTTACCGATGACTCGGCAAACGACTTCACTTCACAGCTTAACGAGGTTAAGGCTGCGGGCGCTGACCTTGTATATCTTCCGATATACTACACACCGGCTTCGCTTATCCTTACACAGGCTAAGAAGATGCAGTATGAGCCTAAGTTCTTTGGCGTTGACGGAATTGACGGAATCTTAACACTTGAGGGCTTTGACCAGTCTTTGGCAGAGGGAGTAATGCTTCTTACACCGTTTACGGCTGACGCTGAGGACGAAGCTACAAAGAACTTTGTTAAGAAATATAATGATAAGTTCAAAGAAACCCCGAACCAGTTTGCGGCAGACGGCTATGATGTTGTAAATGCAATTTACGAAGGCTGCAAAAAGGCAGGTATAACAGGCGATATGACAGCAGAAGAAATCGGTAGAAAGCTTGCTGATACATTCACAAGCGCAGACTTCAAGATTGACGGAATCACCGGTACGGGAATGACTTGGTCAAAAAACGGTGAGATTTCAAAAGAGCCTAAGGGTATGGTAATTAAAAACGGCGTATATGTAGGTATGTAATTCCGTTTTTGATGGTTAAAGAAGGTGCTTTAGGTTAAGTACCTTCTTTAACCGTTTTACGGATTGATTTTGCTGCGCCGGCGTTTAGACAAATAAATGCGTTTCCCGGCGGATTATACGGAAAACGCATTTATTTGTTTAAAGAACAGAAACGGACCAAACGAAAATTGTAAAATAACTTTTGTCTGTACAAACGGCGCAGAACAAGAAACTGAAAAGAGGGTGTGAGTATGACTTTTATTTCAAACTTGATAAACGGTATAAGCCTCGGAAGTGTTTATGCCATTATCGCACTTGGCTACACAATGGTTTACGGTATTGCAAAAATGCTTAACTTTGCACACGGTGACGTAATTATGGTAGGCGCATACATATCTTACTGTGCGTCATCATATCTGGGGTTCCCTCCTGTGCTGTCGGTTCTGCTTGCTATGGTAGTCTGCACTGTTTTGGGTGTGGGAATCGAAGCGTTTGCATACAAGCCTTTAAGACGCGCGGGCTCTTTGGCGGTTCTTATTACCGCTATCGGTGTCAGCTATCTTTTGCAGAATATAGCTTTGCTGATTTGGGGTAGCAATCCTAAGGCATTTAAGTCGCTTGTAACATTCAATGCGATTTCGCTTTTTGATGGCAAACTGATTATTACCGCTGAATCGATTGTAACGGTAATAGCGTGCGTCATTATTATGATCGGGCTTTCGGTCTTTACAAAAAAGAGTAAAATGGGTAAGGCAATGCGCGCCGTATCAGAGGATAAGGACGCGGCAGAGCTTATGGGTATAAACGTAAACGTTACTATCTCGCTTACGTTTGCAATAGGAAGCGCGCTTGCGGCAATTGCCGGAGTCCTGCTCTGTTCGGCATACCCGACGCTTCAGCCGACAACAGGCTCGATGCCCGGTATAAAGGCGTTTACCGCGGCAGTTTTCGGAGGTATAGGTTCTATCCCCGGTGCGATGGTCGGCGGAGTTCTGCTTGGTATTATAGAGATTTTCAGCAAGTCCTACATTTCCACGGCACTGTCCGACGCAATAGTTTTTGCTGTATTGATTATCGTGCTTTTGGTTAAGCCGACAGGCTTGCTGGGCAAGAAAATTACAGAGAAGGTGTGAGGTGTTGATTATGAATAAAACAAAAAAATTAAGCAAGTTCACACTGACAAACATTAAGTGCTACGGAATGATAATTGTCGCGTTTGCGATTTTGTATCCGATGCTTAAAATGAATATGATTAACAACAAAATCAGCGGTTTGCTGATACCGATTTGCGCATATATAGTAATGGCAATATCGCTTAATCTTACTGTAGGCTTCCTCGGAGAGCTTAGCCTCGGGCACGCGGGATTTATGAGCGTGGGCGCCTTCAGCGGAGTTATTACCGTTGCTTGTATGCAGGGCGGTGCTCCCGCCCCGGTCAAGTTGCTTGCTGCAATAATAAT
>USLC01000170.1 GCA_900555375.1 uncultured Eubacteriales bacterium | reverse complement strand
CTTCCGGCGCTTCCGCTTCTTGATAAAATCGGTTACCATTCTTTAGAGGTATGGGGCGGAGCAACATTTGACGCGTGTCTGAGATTTTTGAACGAGGACCCGTGGGAAAGACTGCGCAAGGTAAGAGCGGCGGCTCCCAAGACAAAGCTTCAGATGCTTTTCAGAGGTCAGAATGTTTTGGGTTACCGTCACTATGCAGACGATGTGGTTGAATATTTTGTTCAAAAATCAATCGCAAACGGTATTGATATAATAAGAATATTTGACGCACTTAACGATGTGCGCAATCTTCAGACGGCGATAAATGCAACAAAGAAAGAAGGAGGACACGTTCAGGCTGCTATTTCATATACTGTAAGCCCTGTCCACAATAAAGAGTTCTTTGTAAAGCTGGCTAAGGAATACGAAAGCTGCGGTGCGGATTCGATATGCATTAAAGATATGGCAGGTCTGCTTACTCCTTATAATGCATACGAGCTTGTGTCTGCGCTTAAAAAAGAGGTTAAAGTTCCGCTTCAGTTGCACACGCACTATACAAGCGGAGTTGCCTCAATGACATACTTAAAGGCGATTGAAGCCGGTATCGATGTTGTTGACTGTGCGCTTTCGCCGCTTGCGATGGGAACGTCTCAGCCGCCTACAGAGCCGCTTGTTGCAACACTTAGCGGAACAGAGTATGACACGGGCTTAAACCTTGACGCTTTATCCGAGGTTTCGGAATACTTTAAGCCCCTGCGCGAAAAGTATCTTGAAAGTGGTTTGATGAGCACAAAAGTTTTGGGCGTTGACATTAATACGCTTAAGTATCAGGTTCCGGGCGGAATGCTTTCAAACCTGGTATCACAGCTTAAGCAGCAGGGTAAAGAGGATAAGCTTGACGAGGTTCTTAAAGAGGTTCCGAGGGTTCGTAAGGATTTGGGATATCCGCCGCTTGTTACTCCTACCAGCCAGATTGTCGGAACCCAGGCAGTGCTTAATGTAATTATGGGCGAGAGATATAAGATGGTTACAAAAGAGACAAAGGGCATATGCAAAGGCGAGTACGGCAGAACTCCCGTTCCGATTGACGAAGAGTTCAGAAAGAAGATTATAGGCGATGAAAAGGCTATAACGTGCCGCCCCGCGGATTTGCTTAAGCCGGAGCTTGACAAGCTTAAAAAAGAAGCTGCAGAATGGATTGAACAGGATGAGGACGTATTGTCTTACGCTTTGTTTGGTCAGGTTGCGGTTAAGTTTTTTGAACAGCGTCGTGCCGCAAAGTATAAGGTAGACAAAGATATGGTTGATATGAAAAATCAGGTTCATTATATCTAATGCAAAACATATCTCAGACAAAACAACCCCTGTGCGGATTTGATTCTGCACAGGGGTTTTAAATTCGGTCGGTAAGACGCCGAATTAAATCGACAGCCTGTTGATTTCCTCAAGCTCTTCGGCTGAGAACGAGGTATTGTCAAGCGCCTTAATGTTATCAAGAATCTGCGACGGTTTTGACGCGCCGATTAAAACAGAGGTGACAGCGCTGTCTTTAAGTATCCAAGCAAGAGCCATTTCGGCAAGTGTCTGACCGCGCCGAGCGGCTATTTTTGAAAGCCCGCGAATCTTCTCAAGCTTTTCGTCTGTAAGAGCGGATTCTTTTAAAAATCTGCCGTCTGTTTTAATTCTGCTGTCCTCGGGCACGCCGTTTAGATAACGGTCGGTCAGCATTCCCTGAGCCAGCGGACTGAAAGCGATAATGCCTTTTTTAAGATTTACGGCTTCTGCCTTAAGTCCGTTTTGTTCTATTGTGCGGTCGAATATAGAGTAACGGTTTTGGTTAATAATAAATGGGCATTTAAGCTCATTTAAAATTTGGCAAGCCGCGGTCAATTGACTTCCGCTGTAGTTTGAAAGACCTACATATAAAGCCTTTCCGCTTGTGACCGCCTGAGAAAGCGCGCCCATTGTCTCTTCAAGCGGAGTGTTTGGGTCGGGTCTGTGATGATAGAATATGTCAACATAATCAACTTTCAGGCGCGAAAGACTTTGGTCAAGGCTTGAAAGCAGACTTTTTCGGCTGCCCCAATTTCCGTAAGGGCCGTCCCACATTTCGTAGCCTGCCTTTGTGCTTATTATAAGCTCGTCGCGGTATCCGCAGAACTCTTCACGCAGGATTCTGCCAAAGTTGATTTCCGCTTCTCCGGGCTTCGGACCATAGTTGTTGGCAAGGTCAAAATGGGTTATTCCGTTGTCAAAGGCTGTAAAGCACAGCTGTTTCATATTGGAATACGGCGATGTTTCGCCAAAGTTGTGCCAAAGACCGAGAGAGACCGCCGAGAGCATAAGTCCGCTGTTTCCGCAGCGATTATAAGTCATATTTTCGTATCTGTTTTCATTGAATGTATGCATATTTTTATCCTCCTGATTATTTTAGTCTTGATTGAATCTGAATAAAAGCTTTTGTATGTCTTTGTCAAAAAGATTGTCTTTTGTAACCGCTGTAACGGCGGTGTAGATATTATCCTGCTTTATATTTTCGCCCGAGGCAACAGCCGCGGCGTATTTTACGCCGAGATAACCGATTGCAAACGAATTTTGAACTATAAGAGTGTCCATCTCGCCTGTTTCAAGCATCTCAACCGATGTGATGTTTGCGTCAAAACCGATTCCGCGTATGCGCTGTGATGCGTCCAAGGTTTTTATTGCTTCGCCGATGCCCAGGGTCATCCACTCGTTAAAGCCGACAAGAACGTTTATGCTCGGATTTTCGTTAATCAGTGATATGGCTGCCGCTTCGGCGCTTTCTATGTTGCTTTCAACGTTAACCGATGAAACTATTTTTGCGTTGTCAATTGTATCGATATACTCGCGGAAGCCCTCTTCGCGGAGGTGCCCGTTGTCGGTGCTTTTATAGTAATTTACCAGCCCGATGTTTATCTCGTCATTTGAATCAAATCCGCTTACCGCGGCTTTGCCTG